>DASQUI010000188.1:0-7121 GCA_035641375.1 Actinomycetota bacterium | reverse complement strand
CCGAGGCCGGACGGGCCCTCGACGAGCCGCGATTCGTGGCCGCCGCCGAGCGGGCCGCCGAGTTCGTGCTGACCCGGCTGGCCCGTGACGACGGCCGCCTCCTCCGAGCGTGGCGCGACGGACGGGCCGGCGGTCCCGGGTTCGCCGACGATTACGCATGCATGGCCGCGGCGTGCCTGACGCTGTACGAGACGACGTTCGACCTGCGCTGGTTCACCGAGACCCGTCGTCTCGCCGACGAGTTAGTCCGGCTGTTCCACGACGTCGACGACGGCGGCTTCTTCCAGACCGGCGCCGATGCCGACCCACTGGTGACACGCCCCAAGGACCTGTTCGACAACGCCGTCCCTTCGGGAAGCTCGGTGGCCGCTGAGGTGCTGCTCCGGCTGTCGCTCCTGACCGGCGAGGCGAGCTACGAATCCACAGGCGTCTCGGCGCTGCGCGCGGTCCACGGCCTGCTGACCCGGACACCGTCGATGTTCGGCCACGCCCTCGGGGCGCTGGACCTGTACCTGGGAACGTCCAAGGAGATCGCCGTGGTGGGGACCCCCGACGCCGACGACACGCGCGTCCTCATCGAGACGGTGTGGCGGCGCTTCGAGCCGAGCGTCGTCCTGGCCGCGGCGGCGGACGGCGACGAGGAGGCCCAGCGAACGGTGCCGCTCCTGGCCGACCGCGACGCCGTGGACGGCACGGCGGCCGCCTACGTGTGCGAACGGTTCGTGTGCCGGCGTCCGGTCACGCAGCCGGACGAGTTGGCCGCGCTGCTGTCGTGATCAAGCGATGCGGCCGGGCGCTCCGTCCGGGGTGGTGAGCGGATACCCCTCCGCCACCCACGCCCGAAGGCCGTCGGCCATGTTGTAGGCGTCGTACCCGCGGGCCTGGAGCATCAGCTTGGCCACCTCGCTTCGCTGCCCCACGGTGCAGTACGCCACCACCGGCCGGCCCGGATCGAGCTCCTCCTCGCCGGCACCGGAGAGCAGCGCGTTGAGGGGGATGTGGGTCGCCCCCTCGATCCGTCCCGCTTCCCATTCGTACGGCTCGCGGACGTCGACGAACTGGATCTCTCCGCGCCGGTCCCAGGCGGCCCGCGCGTCGCTCAGGTCATGGGTGGGGTGTCGCTCGGCCATTTCCCATTATTTTAGTCGGATTCACGCCGGAGGGAGGCTGAGCAGGTCGGCCAGCTCCTTCACCGAGCGGTCCGTGTCCTCGTGGTGGTAGCCGCGCATCCCGATCCATTCGGCGGCGGCGACGTTGGGACCGAAGTCGTCGACGAACAGACAGGCCTCCGGGGGCAGGCCGAGGCGGGCCGCGGCCAGCTCGTAGATGTCGGCGTGCGGCTTACGCAGACCGACCTCCCCTGAGATGACGACGGCCTCGAACAGCTCATGGAGCAGGTCGGTCGGGTAGTAGTGCAGACCCCACGAGTTCGACACCAGGGCGGTGCGGATACCGGCTGCCCGGGCCCGACGGACCAGGTCGACCATGGCGTCATCGAGCTCGATGTCGCCGACCATCCGCTCCACAAGGCCGCGGGCCTCGACGGGGCGATGCAGCCCCTCCGAGAAGACCTCGGCCAGGCGACGCTCGAACTCACCGACCTCGATCTGCCCGGTCTCGACGAGAGAGACGAAGTGCTCGGGATCCTCGTCGTGGTACGCGATGCGGAGGACGTCGCGGAGCCGCCGATGGTCAACGCCTTCGCGTGCGCAGAACGCCTCGAACGCCTCGCCGAGGGAGGTGGTCAGCACACCGCCGAAGTCGATGAGGAGGCCCTCGACGTCACGCACGGGCGGCCACCTGCCGGGCCCGGGCGGCCAGCGACGGCACCGCGCCCTCCATCCCGGCGAAGAACGGGTCGTCGGTGTGCCCGGCGAGATGCCGCGCGTACGAGCCTTCCAGGAGGATGGCCAGCTTCCACATGGCCAGCACGATGTACCACACGATGTCGGCGGCCTCACGACGGGTCCGTTCTCGGTATCGGTCCAGCAGCTCGGCGCGGGTCCGGAACCCCGGCAACGACGTGAGCCCGCCCAGTCCGAGCTCGTCCTCGGGCTCCTCCGGCTCGTGCCAGAAGGAGAGCATCCAGCCCACATCGGCCAGCGGGTCGCCGATCGTCGACATCTCCCAGTCGAGGATGCCGGTGAGTTGGGCCGGAGCCTCGTTGGCAAAGACGACGTTGTCGAGCTTGTAATCCCCGTGCACGATCGTGGCCGGACCGGAGGCAGGCACGCGCCCGCGGAGCCAGTCCGCCACCGCCAGGAGATCCGGCACCTCGCGGGTCAGAGGCATGGTCAGCTCGAGCTGCCCGCTCCACCGGCGCAGCTGCCGGTCGAGGTAGCCACTCGGCTTCCCCCAACCGTCGAGGCCCACGGCCGTGTGATCCACGGCGTGCAGCTCGGCCAGCGCATCGACGAGCTCGTCGCCGATGTGGGCTCGATCCGGCGGCGCATCGAGCTGCTCGGGGAGCTCGTCGCGCAGGACCACGCCGTCGACCTTCTCCATCACGTAGAACGGGACGCCGATAACCTCAGGATCGTCGCAGGCCACCACGGGCCGCGGAGCGCGGACCGGCGTCGAGCGCAGCGCGTCGAGCACCCGGTGCTCGCGCAAGACGTCGTGCGCCGTCGGGAGAAAGGCTCCTCGGGGCGGTCGTCGCAGGACCCATTCGTGACCGGATCGGCGGAGGAAGAAGGTCTCGTTGGAGTGTCCTTCCCGGTGCCGTTCGAGTTCGAGCGCACCCGCTCCGGGGATGTGTCCGTCCAGGAAGCGAAACAGCGCCTCGACGTCCAGCAGGCCGTGTCCTCCGGCTCCCTCGTTCATTCCACGAAGCCGGTGGCCGGACGGGTGCTCCCACCCTCCGCCGATGCCTTCAGCAGGGCCCGGGCGATGGCCATGCGGTGCACCTCCGACGGCCCGTCGTAGATCCGAGCGGCCCGGGCGTCCCGGTAGAAGCGCTCCAGCGGCGTGTCCCCCGAGTACCCCAGCGCCCCGTGCACCTGGAGGGCCCGGTCGACGATGTCGCCGAGCGCCTCGGCCACGAACACCTTGACCATGGCCACCTCCTGGCGGTGGTCCACACCGCGCTCCACCTTCCACGCCGCGTGGAGCACCATGAGCCGGGCCGCATGGAGCTGCATGGCCGAGTCGGCCAGCATGAACTGCACCCCTTCGTGCTCGGCCAGGGTTCGTCCGAACGCCTCGCGCTGCCGTGCCCGCTCGGCGGCGAGGTCGAGGGCATGCTGGGCCATGCCGATCCACCGCATGGCGTGGCCGAGACGCCCGTGGCCGAGCCGGGACTGGGCGATGGCGAACCCGGCCCCGCGCTCGCCGACCATCGCCTCGGCGCCCACCCGACACGTCTCCAATCGGATCTCGCAGTGCCCACCGGGCAGGTGGGTTCCCATGACCGGCACGTCCCGCACCACCCTCCACCCGGGGTTGTCGGTCTCCACCAGGAAGAGCGAGGCCCGGCGATGGGGCGGCCCGTCGGGATCGGTCACCGCCATCACCAGTGAGAACGCCGCGCCATCGGCGCCGCTGATGAACCACTTCTCCCCGTCGATCACCCACCCGTCACCCTCGGACCGAGCGATCGTGCGCAGCGTGGTGGGGTCGGAGCCGGACACCTCCTTCTCGGTCATGGCGAAGCACGACCGCACTTCGGCGTCGGCCAGCGGACGGAGGTAGCGCTGCTTCTGCTCCTCGGTAGCGTGGTCGAGCAAGACGTGCATGGTGCCCTCGTCGGGGGCCATGCAGTTCAGGGCCAGCGACGCCAGGGGCGAAGGCCCGCACTCCTCCTGCACCAGGGCGACGCCGAGGGCTCCCAGCCCCAGACCGCCGTACGCATCGGGGAGATGCGGGTTCCACAACCCCGAGGCCCGGGCCTTCTCTCGAAGCGGCTCGATCAGCTCTTCAACCCCAGCCGGCGTGGTCTCGGCGGGAAGGACCTCGTCCCGGACGAACGCCCGGACCCGGCCTCGGACGTCGGCGAGCTCCGGCGGGATCGTGAAGTCGATCACGCCCGTATTCTCCCCGCTCTCACCGAGCCTGCGGGAGGGAGCGAAGCCGCCACGGCACGAACGGGAGCACGATCCGGGAGACCTTGGACACGGCGGCAAGGGCGGCCCCGGACGCCGGGCTCACGTCGAGGTCGAACAGCTCCCGGATGCGATCGGGCAGCAGCGCGACGGTGAGGAGGCGGCCCAGCTCGGTCCCCGGCCGCAGCCACAACGGCACCGTCGATGGCCGGAGGACTTGGGCCACCAGCCCCCGCCCGGCCGCCGTGGCCCGGAGCTCCCCGCCTCCGAGCATGCCGTCGACGTAGCGGTGGAAGGCGCCCACCGTCGGCGGCATTACCTCGTCGGGGATGCCGAACGCGCGACCCGGCTCCTTCATGGCCTCGTAGTACTCGGCCTCTTCCTCATCGCGCAGCGGGCGAAGGAAGTGCCGGTGCACGGTGATCACCGTGTCCACGAGCGTGGCGAGCACCCACAGCAGCAGCTCGGGCTCCTCGGCGCGGTAGTGGGTTCCGGCCTCGCGCTCCATGCCGGACACGCGGTCGTGCGTCTTGCGGATCCGCGACGCGGCTCGGTTCCGCTCCCGCGCGGGGCCGTGGATGACCGCCATGGTCAGCTCGATGGTGCGAGCGAGCCGGCGAAGCGCTCCCCGAGGGAAGTCGCTGTGCTCGTCGACGGCCGCGGCCACCATCGGATGAGCCAGTTGAAGGATCAGGGAGCGCTGCCCGCCGACGAGCAGGATCCGTTCGCCGTGAACGCGCTGGAGGACCGGACGCGCCGCCGTCACGCTCGAGCCACCACGACCCGGGTCACGAACGGCCACCCCTTCGTGCTCTCGACGCCGCCGTACCCGGTCCCTCGCAGCACGCGCTTCACCAGGCGCACGCGATCACCGCTCACCTCGATGAGGATCCAGCCGCCGGGGCGCAGCCAGTCCCACGCCTCCTCGGCGGTCCGCTCAACGAGCCCGATCCCCTGCTCGGAGAAGTCGGTCAGCACCTCGGCGGGCTCGAAACCGCGGATCTCGAGGGGAAGCTCGCGGATCTCCTCTTTGGGAACGTACGGCGGGTGCAACGTGAGGACGTCGACACTCCTCCTCAGCCGACGGGGAAGCGACGACAGGAGATCGCCCGTGTGGAAGTGCACGTTGCCAAGCCCCAGTGTCCGGGCGTTGGCTCGGGCGTGGCGAAGCCCCGTAGCCAGGAGGTCGGTGCCGTAGACCTCCGCCCGGCGGACTTCGGCGGCGACCGCCAGGGCCACCGGCCCGGCCCCGGTGGCCACGTCGACATGCACGGGCTTCCGCCGTCCGCGCAGCCGGCGCACGGCCTGCTCCACGAGGAACTCGCTCGACTGCCGGGGAACGAACGCGCCGGGGCGGATGCGGAGCCGCAACCCCCGGAACTCGATCTCCCCAATGATGTGCGCGATCGGCTCCCCGCCGGCCCGCCGCCGCACCAACCGGCGGAACCGATCGCGAGACCGGGATGGCACAACGGCGTCGGGATCAAGGTCGTCGAACTCCTCCTCCCCGAGGACGTGGGCGAGCAGAGTCTCCGCGTCCCACTTCGGGCGGCTCGGCGGAACCTGGTCGATGGCTGCGGAGCGGGCCAGTCGATCCCGTCCCTCGTCCCGAAGCGCTCGGACCGTCGTCATGGCGTCGTATCCTTGTACACGAGATGCCGTCGAAGCGAATCCGTCCCGTCGAGGATGCCGAGGATCTCAAGGCCGTCCGGATGATGACGGACCGGGTCCTGGTCGAGCGCCACGAGGACGAAGCGGAGCGGCGCTCCAAGGGCGGGCTCCTCATCCCGGCCACGGCAAACACCGTGAGCAAGCGCGGCACGTGGGTGAGAGTCGTCTCCGTGGGACCGAACGTTCGTCAGATCCACGAGGGCGACGAGGTCCTGCTGCTTCCCGACGCCGGCATCGAGGTCGAGATCCGCGGCGAAGAGTACCTGCTGGTGCGGGAGCGAGAGATCCACGCCGTGGCCTCGGAGCACGAGGACGCCGGCTCCGGTCTCTACCTGTAGCCTCAGCCGTCCAGGAACGCAGCCACCTTCTGCACCACGGCGGGGATGTCGCGCAGCAGGGCGTTGGGATCGTCGAACAGCAGCAGCTCGGCGTTGGGGAGCGCCTCGGCCAGCTCCTCGGCCACCACCGCGGCATGGATCGGGTCTCCGCGCTGCCCGATGACGAGCGCCGGGGCGCTCACCCGGGCCATGGCCTCGGCGTCATCTCCCAGGGGCGGATCATCGAGGGCCTCGCGGATCGCCGCCGGGATCCCGTCGCGGTTCATGCGCAGGATCACGCTGCGTCGGAACTCCCGGGCCGCCGGGAACTGGTCGAAGCGGCCGGCCCGGTCCTCCTCCTCGAGGAGCATGTCGGCGACCTTGGGGACGGGGTATCGCTCCAGCAGGTCGGCCAGGCGAAGGAGCTGGGTGTGGGCGAGCATCGATCGCTCCAGCCGGGTCGGGAGGAGGAGAACGAGCTTCTCGAACCGGTCCGGGACGGTCCGGAGCAGCCGCAGGGTCGCTCCCCCGCCGAGCGAGATGCCGGCCAGTCTTGTCGCCCCGAACGCAGCGGCCACGCGATCCACGTCGGCCGCGAAGTCGTTCATCGAGTAGCCGCCCGGCGGCGGACGCTCGCTGTCCCCGTGCCCCCGGAAGTCGAACAGCACGTTCGTCCCCGGAAGGAACGGCGCGAAGACGGCCACGTCGGCTCGGCTGCCGGTGAGGCCGTGCGCCAGCACCGTGACCGGCTCGCCCTCGCCCACGACCTCCACGGCCAGACGAACACCGTTCGACTCCACCGTGGAAAGGACGTCGGCCATGAGGCCCAGAGGATAGCCCGGAACGGGCGGGAGCCTCCCAAGGCGGTCCGGCCACACCGTGCAGTGGGAGACCAGAGGCCGATCCCCGCCTGAGGACGCGCTCCCTCATGGGCCGATCGGCTCGGCCCCGGCCTCCTCGGGACGCGGCCTGGACTCGCGGGCCAGCGTCGCCGCCACGGCGCCGGCCAGGATCAGCAGCCCGCCGACGACCGTGCCGGCCCCCATCGCCTCCCCGAGGATCACGAACGCCAGCACCGAGGCGGCCACGGGCT
>DASQUI010000187.1:0-10172 GCA_035641375.1 Actinomycetota bacterium | reverse complement strand
CAGCACCAGCCGAGTCGCCGCCACGGCGGCATCGACCCGGCCGAGCCGGGCCCGTACGGCGGGAAGACGCCCCAGCCCGCCGCGCTCGCCGGCCACGGTCCGTCCGGTGATGTACGTCACCGCGGCGTTCACCGCGGCCCGGGCCACGCCCACATACACGGCGGCGTACGAGGCCACCAGCCACTGCGGCATGGCGTAGGCGAGCATGACGGCGATCCCCTCGACGCCGACGAGGGCGTCGTCGCCGACCTCGGCGTCGAGTTCGATCCCGTTGCTGGCGGTGGCCCGCATCCCCAACGGGTCCCAGTCGTCCCGTACCCGGATGCCGCCGTCCGCGGGAACGAGGAAGTACGAGATGCGTGGATCGTCGTCGGTGGAGGCCGCGTCGCGCGCGGCCACCAGGTAGGCGTCGAGCCGGCCCGCCCCCGAGACCACCGACTTGAACCCCTCGATCCGGTATCCGCCGTCGGTACGCTGGTACGAGGTGCGCAGCTTGGTCAGCCGGGAACCGGCCTCCGGCTCGGTGATGGCCACGCCGTAGACGGCACCCCGCGCGGCGGCCCGCAGCACCCGCTCCCTCGTGTCGAAGAAGGCGTCGGTGGCGCCCAGCGCCCGGGCCATGTCCTCGGGGATGCCGGCCAGGGCGCCGGTGACCGAGGCGTGCATGTTGAAGAGGAGGGCTGTCGAGCCGTTCCCGCGGGCCAGCGCCTCGGCCACCTCGACGTACTCGGCGAAGCCGGCCCCCATGCCACCCAGCTCGCTGGGCACCATCAGGCGGAGCAACCCGGCCTCGCGGATGGCCTCGACGTCCTCGGTGGGGTACGCGGCGTCCCGGTCGTAGCCGTCGGCGCGGACGGCGAATCCATCGGCGAGCCGCTCGGCGGTTCGAACGGGGTCGGTCACGCCTTCCTCCCCACGCCCTGGTACAGAGCGGCGAGGGAGCGGGTTGGCAGCATGCGCACCGGACGTCGCCGCTCGCGCAGGAAGCCAAGGAGATCGACGGCCGAGGGACGCAGCCCGCGGACGCGGAGTCGAACACCGGAGCGGGCGAAGAGGGAGGTCAGCCGGCCGGGGTCGACGAACAGCGAGGGATCGTGGATGCGAGGGGGCGGCCCACCGGGGAACCGCTCGCCGATCGTGACGAGGCCGAAGCGGGCCAGCCACGTGTCGTTGATGGTGTCGAGCACCACGGTGCCGCCGGGTCGGAGGACCCGGGCAAGCTCGGCGACGGCGGCCGGCAGGTCGGGAACGTGCTCGAGCAGCTCGCCGGCGATGACGACGTCGGCGGAGCCGTCGGCGAACGGCAGTGCGGCGGCGTCGCCGCGCACCGGGTCGATGCCCTCCTTCTCGGCCAGCCGCAGGGAATCGTGGCTGAGGTCGATCCCGACGTGCCGGTACCCGTCGACGTGCGGTGCCATGAGGCCACCCCCGCAGCCGACGTCGAGGATCACGGCATCGGGGCGTGGCGCCGGCGGGATGAGGTGTGCGCGAGCCGCGGCCAGCCAGTGCAGCGCCGCGAACGCCCCGTCCGGCTTCCACCATTCATCGACGAGGTCGTCGTACTGCCGCGGGTCGTTTCGTGGGCGCGCGGGGGACATCGGCATGAACACTATTCCCCGTGCTCTTCGTTGACGAATCAGGACCGGGAGCGTCGCCACGCCAAGAACGCGCGGCGCAGGCGGTCATCACCGAGCCAGGTGAGCACGATCGTGGCTCGGGCCACGACCAGGCCGCCGTGGAGCTGCACCCAGACCTCATCGCCCGGGGCGGCACCGTGCTTGTGGGCGGGGCCGAGCCGGTCCCGCGTCTCGATCGCGTAGCGGAGCGCCGGCTGCTCGGCCGTCCCGGTCAGGTGCTCCAGCCGCCCGATGACGACGTGCTCCACCCGGCCACCCTACGGCAGGAGCTCAGGCAACGGCGACGCTGAGGATGGCGTCGACGTCGTCGACGAACTCGCCCGGATCCATGCTCGAGACGCGCTCGATGGCCCGGGCGAGGCAACGCTCTCGAACGTCCGAAGGCAACGAGCGCAGCCGCCGGCTGAACGAGCCGATCCGGGTTCGGAGGGCGACGAACTCCTTGAGGCTCACAGGGTGCTCGGAGCGAACGGTCTCGGTACGAACCTCGGAGAAGCCCGCCGCCTCGAGGAGCGCGATCATCTTCGCGGTGGTGTCGGTCCGATCGTGGTCGGCCAGGGCATCCTCCTCGGTCGCACCGTGGGCCTCCAACTCCTCGGTCCACGCCTCGACGGCGGCTCGCGCCCGGCTCGCCCCCCACGTCGCTACCCCCACGGCACCGCCGTCCCTGATGATCCTCCGAACCTCCCGCAGGGTGTCCAGCGGATCGATGGTGTGGAACAGCATGAACGACATCACCACCGCGTCGACCGACGCGTCCGCGATCGGCAGATGCATCGCGTCGAGGACGAGGCGTGGGAACGACGCGTCGACCCGGGCGATCATGCCCGGGGCACGGTCGCCGGCAACGGTCACCGCGCGCGGCGCGGCGCTCTGAAGGTGTGGAAGCAGGGCACCGACGCCGGCCCCGAGGTCGAGGATGAGCTCCGCATCCGAGATGGGCATGGCATCGGCCAGTCGGTGCCCGAGCGGCAGGATCTCAGGGACCCACAGCTCTTCGTACGCCTCGGCGTCCGCGGAGTACTGCGAGGCCAGACGCGCCACGTCCCGGGGCTGCACCGAGCGCTAGCCCTGCTCCGGGCCGGTCATGTCCTCCGGCCGGACCCACTGGTCGTATTCGGCAGGCGTGACGTAGCCGAGCTGGAGCGCCGCGTCCTTCAGCGTGGTTCCCTCGTGATGCGCCTTCTTGGCGATCTCTGCGGCCTTGTCGTAGCCGATGTGGGGGGACAACGCGGTGACGAGCATCAGCGACCGCTCGACGAGGGCCTGGATGCGTTCGCGGTTCGGCTGGAGCCCCTCGATGCAGAACTCGCGGAACGTCCGGCACGCGTCGCCCAGGATGTTCACTGAGTGCAGGAAGTTCCGGACCATGACGGGCTTGAACACGTTCAGCTCGAAGTTGCCCTGCGAGCCAGCGATAGTGATGGCGACGTCGTTGCCGAAGACCTGCGTGCACACCATCGTCATGGCCTCGGACTGGGTCGGGTTGACCTTCCCGGGCATGATCGAGGAGCCCGGCTCGTTCTCGGGCAGCTCCAGCTCGCCGAGGCCGGACCGCGGCCCCGAGCCCAGCCACCGGATATCGTTGGCGATCTTCATCAGCGAGGCGGCCATCGTGCGGACGGCGCCGTGCGCGGCCACCATGCCGTCGTGGGCAGCTAGCGCGGCGAACGGGTTCTCGGCGGCGTGGAAGGGCAGGCCGGTGAGCTCGGCGATCTTGGCCGCGGCCTTCTGGCCGAACCCCTCCGGCGAGTTCAGGCCCGTGCCGACGGCGGTGCCCCCGATGGCCAGCTCGTACAGACCGGGCAGCGTCTGCTCCAGCCGCTCGAGGTCGGCATCGAGCTGGGCCACGTAGCCCGAGAATTCCTGTCCGAGCGTCAGCGGGACGGCGTCCTGGAGGTGGGTGCGCCCGATCTTGACGATGTCGGTCCACTCCTGGGCCCGCTTGTGGAGCGCGTCGCGCAGCTCGCGGACCCGGGGGATCAGGTGCTGCACCACGCTGCGCGCCGCGGCGACGTGCATCGCGGTGGGGAACGTGTCGTTGGACGACTGCGACATGTTCACGTCGTCGTTGGGGTGGATCGGGGACTTCGAGCCGAGCTCACCCCCGGCCAGTAAAACGGCGCGGTTGCCGATGACCTCGTTGGCGTTCATGTTCGACTGCGTCCCCGAGCCCGTCTGCCACACGTACAGCGGGAAGTGCTCGTCGAGCCGGCCGTCGATGACCTCGTCGGCGGCAGCCACGATGACGTCCGCCTTGTCCTTGGGAAGCCGGCCCAGGTCGGCGTTGACGAGCGCTGCGGCCTTCTTGAGGATGCCGAACGCCCGTACCACCTCGACGGGCATGCGGTCGTCGCCGATCGAGAAGTGGTGGAGGGAGCGCTGGGTCTGCGCACCCCAGTACCGGTCGGCGGGAACCTCGATGGCCCCCATCGAGTCTGT
Source organism: Actinomycetota bacterium (assembly GCA_035641375.1). Classification (GTDB taxonomy): domain Bacteria; phylum Actinomycetota; class UBA4738; order UBA4738; family CALAEC01; genus DASQUI01. The sequence continues at coordinate 6,093 of DASQUI010000187.1, read as the reverse complement.
CTCGCTCCTGGTCCGATCGGTCACGACTCCACTGTAGCGCCCCGCCGGAGGCCTCGACCGTCTAGTCGTCCGGGCCAGCCGAACCGCTCGCAGCGGCCGCCCCGCAACGTTCTCCTGGGCGACGAGGTTGTCGAGGGCGATGGCGATCCCGGTCCGGGTGCCCATCTGCTCCAGCGGGGCGAGCGATTCCACGAAGCTCGTCCGCGCCGTGGCCATGTCGCCGACGTCAGCTCGAGACCGATGTAGTCGTCGCCGCCGGGGAGGGGAACACCGCGAAGAACCTCACCGTGATTCCCTCCCGCGGGACTCGAGAGAGCGTACCGTCCCCCTTGTCCGAGTGCATGGGTAGACTCCCGGCATGCTTGCCGAGGGGACCCAGGCACCGGACTTCACCCTGCTCGACCAGACCGGGAACGCCGTGTCGCTCAGCGACCTGCGCGGGCGATGGGTCGTCATGTGGTGGTTCCCCAAGGCGTTCACCGCCGGGTGAACGCTGGAGGGTCAGGGGCTCCGTGATCGAGCCCCCGAATTCGAGGAGCGCGGGATCGTGGTCCTGGGCGCCTCTTTCGACACGCCCGAGGACAACAAGGCCTTCGCCGAAAAAAACTCGTTCCCGTTCCCGTTGCTGTCCGACGCCGACCGGATCGTCGGGAAGGAGTACGAGACGGTCCGCCACCCCTCCGAGCAATCACCGGAGTACGCCAAGCGGCGGACGTACGTCATCGATCCCCAGGGCGTCATCCGCAAGGCGTACCGCGTGCGCGACATCCCAGGGCATCCCCAGGAGCTGCTCGACGACCTCGATACGCTGATCGCACGCTGACGCCCGCCATGCGAGGCTGGGCGCCATGGCGTGGAGCGCCGCCAACCTCAAGCATCTCTTCTCGGTGATCCGCCGCGGCCGGAACCCGGCCGCTACCGTCTACGACTCCCTCGGTCCCGACTTCTTCCTCGCTCCGGCCCCGGGGTGGCTCAACCTCGGGTTGTGGGAGGGTCCCGGGACCGAGGACGAGGCCGAGGCGGCGTGCCGCCGGCTGGTCGCCACCGTGGCCCGGCACCTTCCAGCCGGGGGAACGGTGGTGGACGTTGGCAACGGCCTGGGGGCGCAGGACCCGGTCATCGCCGAGGTGGCCCGACCGACGCGGCTGGTGGCCGTCAACATCACCGAGTCGCAGCTGGTGGCGGGGCGGAACCGGCTCGGCGCCGCGGGGGCGCAGCCGGTGGTGGCCGACGCCGTCCGCCTGCCCCTGGCCGACGGGTCGGCCGATGGGGTCATCAGCATCGAGGCCGCCTTCCATTTCCGATCGCGTCCGGCGTTCTTCCGCGAGGCGCGGCGTCTCCTCCGCCCCGGCGGGGTGCTGGCCTTCTCCGACATAACCACGGAGCGATGGCCGCGAGCCCCCACAGAGATCCTGGCCGCCGGGGTCAACGTCCGGGCGTGGGGTCTCCGGATGTCGGCGGCGGTGGCGGCGGGGGAGCTGGCTCGGCAGCTCGGCGCCGCCGGGTTCGGGGACGTCGTCGTCGATCGGGTGGGGGAGCGCGTGTTCGACCAGGCCTTCACGTTGTTCCGGGGGCGTCTCGACTCCGCCGCAGGCAGATCGCAACCCCTCCACGGGCCGGCCCGGATCCTGCTCTCGCAGATGGAGCTTCTGTGGCGGCGGCACCTCGTCGAGTACGTCCTGGTGCGAGCGGCGCTCCGCTGACCGGGGTATCGTTCCCGACAGAGCAAGGGGGTGACGATGGGGTCCGCGTTCGAAGCGGTCCAGGGGTTCTACGAAGCAGCCGCCGAGCGGCTGGCGCTTGAGCTGTCCCTTCGCGAAGCCCTGGCCACCCCCGCTCGCGAGGTCTTCGCCCAGGTCCGCGTTCCCATGGACTTCGGCGGGTTCAAGGTCTTCCGGGGCTACCGCGTCCAGTACAACAACGCCCGGGGCCCGTTCAAGGGTGGGATCCGCTTCCATCCCCTGGTTTCCCTGGACGAGATCCGGTGCTTCTCCGCGCTCATGACGTGGAAGACGGCGCTCATGAACATCCCGTTCGGCGGGGCCAAGGGCGGGGTCCAGGTCGACCCTAAGCTGCTGTCCGAGGCCGAGCTGGAGCGCCTGTCCCGCTCGTTCATGCGGACCATCGCCGATTTCATCGGGCCGCAGGTGGATGTCCCCGCCCCCGACGTGAACACTACGCCCCAGATCATGGCGTGGATGGCTGACGAATACTCGCGGCGGTACGGGCCGAATCCCGCGGTCATCACCGGGAAGCCCGTCGTGGTGGGCGGGTCGCTGGGCCGGGACGCGGCGACGGGTCGCGGCGCCGCCTTCTGTCTCGATCACATCGCTCGATCCCGAGGCTGGATGCGAGAGGAGACGCCCGTGGCCGTCCAGGGATTCGGCAACGCCGGGTCGTGGCTGGCCGTCCTCCTCCACGAGATGGGGTACCCCATCGTGGCGGTGTCCGATTCGAAGGGGGGCATCGCCTCACCGTCGGGGCTGACCCCGGCGGAGGTGGTGCAGCACAAGCAGGACACCGGCAGTGTCATCGGGTTCGAGGGTGCCGAGACCGTCGAGGAGGATGAGGTCGTCGGGATCGACTGCGCCGTCCTGGCCCTGGCCGCGCTGGAGGAGAGCGTGACCGGTGAGAACGCCGACGCCGTCCAAGCGAACACGGTGCTCGAGACGGCGAACTATCCCGTGACACCGGAAGGGGAGGGTGCTCTCCTCGATCGTGGTGTCACCGTGATCCCGGACATCCTCGCTTCCGGGGGAGGGGTGGCCGTCTCGTACCTCGAATGGGTGCAGGACCTCCAGCGACAGGCATGGCCGGAGGAGCGCGTGAACACGAGCCTCTCCGAGATCATGCTGGCCGCCACCGAGCAGGTCCTGACGCGGGCGGAGTTCGAGGGCTCCTCCCTGCGGGAGGCGGCCTACCTGATCGGGGTGGAGCGGGTCGCCCAGGCCGAGGTCGCCCGCGGCTTCCGGTAGCCGTTACGGGATCGTCACAGGACCTTGCTTGCCATTCCCGCATCCTCGTCGGAGACTGTGTGGCACGGGAGAAAGGAGGTGGTCCGACTTGTCAAAACGGCATGCGACCCCCGAGGTGGCTGGCTGCTGAGCCGTCCCTCCGCGGGTCGGGGATGACCACCCCCACCCGTGTGCCGGGGTGACCCGGCGGAATCCAACCAGAACCACCGACCTCGCGGGCCCCGGGCGGGTCGACCGGGCCCTCCGAAGGAGGGAAGCGCTCGCGGGTGGTGATCCGTCACATGGGGCCGGACATCGTCCGGCCCCATGTCTTTGCCCTTCGGCCCGCGTAGGGCGTCAGGCGGTGCGGACGCCGGCCTCGGCCAGGGCGGCCTCCAGCTCGGGGTCGCTGGGCTCGACGAGGATCCGCTCGCCGGGGAGAACCACGACCGGGATCCGGGTGGAGCGCCCCAGCTGGCGGGCCTCCTCGGCCATGGCCGAATCGTGCTCGACGTCGACGTAGCGGAAGGCCACGTCGAGCCGCTCGAGCAGGCGCTTCGAGCGGTGGCAGTCGCCGCACCAGTCGGCCCCATACATCGTGATCTCGGCCATCGCCATCTTCATCCTAGGCCTCCGGCTACCGTTCGTGTTGGCGGCCCGAGCTGAGAATTCCTGCTCGCGTGGTGAGGCGGAGTCCCTCAAGGGAGGATCCCGTGGCGAGACGCTGACCCCTACTTGTGGGCCTCTTCCTTTTCCTTCTGGTGGGCGGCGATGATCTTCTCGGCGAGGTGCTGCGGCACTTCCTCGTAATGGGTGAACTTCATGGTGAACACGCCGCGGCCGCCGGTGATGGAGCGCAGATCGATGGCGTACCGCGTCATCTCTGCCTGAGGGACCTCGGCCCGCACCACGCTCTTCCCGGTCCCGGTCGGCTCCATCCCCAGCACCCGCCCCCGCTTGGCGTTCAGGTCGCCGATCACGTCGCCGGACAGGCTGTCCGGCACGGTCACGGCCACCTCCACGATCGGCTCCAGCAGGACCACCCCGGCCTTCTCCATGGCGTCCTTGATCGCCATGGACCCTGCGATCTGGAAGGCCATATCCGAGGAGTCCACGGTGTGGTACTTGCCGTCGTACAGCCTGACCCGCAGGTCAACCACCTGGTGACCGGTGGTCCCGGTCTCCATGGCCCTGACGATCCCCTTCTCCACCGACCCGATGAATTGCGACGGGATGGCGCCACCGACGATCTTGTTCTCGAACTCGAAGCCGGCGCCACGCTCCAGCGGCTCGACCTCGATGTGGGCGATGCCGTACTGGCCGTGCCCGCCGGACTGCTTCACGTGCCGACCCAGCGCCTGCACCTTCTGACGCACCGTCTCCTTGTACGGGACCCGGGCTGGCGACGCCGTCACCTCGACGCCGAACTTCCGCTGCATCCGGTCGGTCATGACGTCGAGGTGGGCTTCGCCCAGGCCCGACGCCACCGTCTGATGCGTCTCCAGGTTGCGCTCCACGCGGAACGTCGGGTCCTCTTCCTTGAGCCGGGCCAGGGCCGTGGAGAGCTTCTCCTCGTCGCCCTGGGTCTTGGGCTCGATGGCCACCGCGTACAGCGGCTCCGGCCACTCCACGGCGGGGAACGTCACCGGCTTGTCCTTGGTGGACACGGTGTCACCGGTATGGGTGTGGCTGAGCTTGGCCACGGCGCCGATGTCCCCGGCGTTGATCTCCGACACCGTCTCATGCTCCTTGCCCCGCATCGTGAACAGTTGTCCGACCCGCTCGTCCTCGCTCTGGGTGGCGTTGTGCACGGTGGAGTCGGGGCGGACCTTTCCGCTGAACACGCGGAACAGCGAGATCCGCCCGACGTAGGGATCTGAGATCGTCTTGAACACGAACGCCGACAGCGGCGCGTTGACGTCGCACGCCCGCTCCTCTTCCTGTCCATCCCTGGTCATCACGGTGACGGCGGGACGCTCCGCCGGGGAAGGGAACTCGTCGACGATGAACTGGGCCAGGCGGTCGACCCCCATGCCCCGCGACGCGGCGCCGCACAGCACCGGCGCGAACTTCGCCTGGGCCAGTCCGTCCTTGACGCCATGGGCGATCTCCTCCTCCGAGAGCTCCCCGGCGTCGAGGTACTTCTCGAGGAGCGCGTCGTCCGCCTCGGCCACCGCCTCGGCCAGCTTCTCGCGGTACGGGTCGGCTTTGCCGGCGATGTCGTCGGGCCACTCGCCCTCCTCGCCGGTGGGTCCGCCCGAGTAGCGGTACGCTTTTCGCGACAGCAGATCGGCCACGCCCTCGAACTCGTGCTCCTCCCCGATCGGGAACTGGAACGGGGCGACCTGCGTGCCGAACGCTTGGACGAGCTCGTCGAGCGTGCGCTGGAACGAGGCGCGTTCGCGGTCGATCTTGTTGATGAAGAAGGCTCGGGGCAGGCCGGCCTCGACGGCCAGCTCCCACACGACCTCGTGCTGCACCTCGACGCCGTCGACGGCGGAGACCACGAACAGGCAGGCGTCGGCGGAACGGAGGGCCACCTTGACGTCTCCGATGAAGTCCGCGTATCCGGGCGCGTCGAGCAGGTTGATCTTCGTCCCCTTCCATTCGAACGGGGCCAGGCCCAGCGAGACGCTGATCTGCTTCTTGGTCTCCTCCGGCTCGAAGTCGCTCACCGTGTTGCCGTCTTCGATGGTGCCCATGCGGGTGGTGGCACCGGCGGCGAACAGCAGGGCCTCGGTCAGCGTGGTCTTCCCGGAGCCGCCGTGGCCGACCAGGAGGACGTTGCGGATGGCCGTCGGTTCGTAGGTCTTCATCGAGCTCCCCAGTCGCTGTGGATGTAGGGGCGATTATAGAGAGATAGGGGTCGGCCCCGGCGGCCGGACCGGCCCCCCGTGCTAGGCTCGGTTCCCTCCATGAGCGAGTCCTTGGCCGCCTCGCCCCGTGCCGGCCGCACTCCGATCATCATCCTCCTCCTCGTCGCCGCGGTGGCCGCCGCCGGGGCCGCCGCCACGCTGATCGTGCTCGATCAGGACCGGGCTGCCGGCCTTGCCGCGGCGGCGGGGCTGGCCGCGCTCGTGGCCGCCGGGCGGGGCGTCCGCCGGATCGCCTCCCCGCGGTTGCTCTTCGCAGACTCCGC
>DASQUI010000186.1:0-4243 GCA_035641375.1 Actinomycetota bacterium | reverse complement strand
AAGGTCGTGGAGCTTCGCTACGGGCTCGGCAACGGACGGACCATGAGCCTGCGGGAGGTCGGCGAGGCGGTGGGCGTCTCCGCGGAGACCGTGCGCAAGGTTGAGCGCGAGGCCCTTCGCAAGCTGCGCGACGCGGAGCTGCTCCAGGGCATCTGGTGAGATGCCGGTCGTCGTCAGTCACGCCTCCGGTCCGCTCGGCGACGCGCTGATCCCGGTGCTCCTGGAGCGTGGCTCCGAGGTCCGGGCCATCGTCCGCGACCGGGGGGCTGCCGAGCGGGCCCGCCGGTTGGGGGCCAAGGTGACCGCCCGAGGCCTGGACGACGCCGACGCCATCCGGACGGCCGTCCGCGACGCCCACACAGTCATCCACACCGCCGACTTCCTCTTCCCTCCCGACGAGCTCATCGAGGCCTGGAACCTGGGATGGACCGAGCGGCTCGTGGAGGCGTGCGATGGCACCCGCGTGGCACGCTTCCTCCTCCTGTCGTCGGTGGGTGCCGATCCGGCCGCCGCGAACGCCTACCGGCGAGCCAAGGGCCGGGCCGAGGCGGTCGTTCGCGCCTGCGGCATCGAGCACGCCGTGCTCCGAACGACTCATCGGTACGGGCCGGGGTTCGGCGGGCTTGGCGAGTTGGCCCTGCGGTGGCTGTGGTGGACCGTCGTTCCCGGTGACGGCCGGCAGCGCCTCGCTCCGGTGGCCGTGGCCGACGTGGCCGCCGCGCTGGCCGCCGCGGACGACCGAGCCGAGCCGGTCGAGGGGACCTTCGCGCTGGGAGGCCCCGATGTGGTCACCGCCGACGAGGTGGCCGCGCTGGCGGAGCCTCGGCGACCCCGGCTGCACGCCGCCCCGGGGTCGTGGCTGGCCAGAAGGCTCCCCGTACGGGCCACCGCTCTGGAGGTGCTGGCCGCGGACAGTCTCCCCGATGCCCCGGACGCAGCGACGGAGTTCGGCATCGCGCCCGTGCCGCTTGGGGCCGGCTCGCCCCGATCCGGGGACGGCCGTTGACCCCGCCCGGAATTCGAAGATAGTCCGTTCGGGCCACTCAATGCCGGCCCCCGAAAGGCCGATGCTGAAGGAGAGTCTCACCGCCTGTAGGGGGAACGGAATGGACGAGCACATCACCCTGGCCCTGCGAGCCATGCGGCATCCTCAGACCGGGTTGGCCGCTGCGCTGACCGCGGTGGCCCCCTCGCTGGAAGCCCGCCTCTGCGCCGTGTACGTGGCCCCGCCGGGGCCCGGTGCGGTGGAGCTCCTGGCTGCGGGGGGTCCGGAGGCCGAGCGGCTCGGTCCGCCGGGCGCCGTCGAAGGCCCGGTGGGCAAGATGGTCCGCCGCCAGGCCGCCGAGACCGCCCCCGGCTGGATGGATACCCCGCCGCTCACCCCGTCGCCCTGGGCCGACTTCGACGCGCTCGGCCACGTGGCCACGCCGCTGCCGTCGGGCGGCGCCTGCCTCCTCCTCGCGGGGAGCTCGCGGCCCGGTGACCCCGAACGGCTGCGAGAGGCCTCGGTCCCCGTGGCCATCCTTGCCGCGCTGCTGGCCTCGTCCCGGGAGATGGAATCCCTCCGGCGGCAGCTGCACGAGGTTCGCCAGTCGCGGACGCTCCTGGCCGCGGGTCTGCAGCACGACCTGCGGACCCCGTTGACGTCGATCCTTGGCTGCGCGCGCACGCTCGTCGAGTCCGGCCAGGCTCTGGACGAGGGCGACCGCGTCGACCTGCTTAACGTCGTGGCCACCCAAGCGGAGCGGCTCAACGAGATGATCTCCGAGGTCCTGGTTCCCGACACGGTCGGTCCGGACGTGCCTCTTCGGCTGGCCGAAGCCGACGTACGCGAGGTCGCCCGCCGGGTCGCCAGCGCCGCCCAGGTGGGACGAGGAGGCGACATCCTCATCGCCGTCGATGACGTCCGACTGGTCACCGACGTCCCTCGGCTGGAGCGGGCCCTCCTCAACCTCCTGGACAACGCGCTGAAGTATTCGCCCGACGAGCAGCCGGTCCATCTGCTCGGCTCAACGACGAAGGATGGCTTCCAGTTCGTGGTGGCGGATGCCGGTTCGGGTGTGACGCCGGCCATCGTGCCCACCCTGTTCCGGGCGTACTCCACCGACCCGGACCGCTCCGGCGGGGTCGGGCTGGGCCTGCACTCCGTAGCGGCCCTGGCCGGTGACCTCGGCGGCCGGGTGACGTACTGGCGCAACGAGGGGTGGACCCGCTTCTCGCTGTGCATCCCAGACCTCCGTGACCGGGAGCGCGACGAGAAGCTCGTCGACAGCGAGGTTCACGGATGACGCTGGCCGCCCTGGCCGAGCGCATCGGCGCTCGCGACATGTTCGTGCTGCGCTTCGTGGACGAGGGCCGACTCGTCAACGTTGATGGCTTCGGCCGCGGCGCCGGCTGGGCCGGCAACCTGACGGTCCGTCCGGACGCAGAGTCGTGGCCGGCGGAGGCGCTCCAGGCCGGCCTCCTGCGAGCCCGAAGCGGCCTGCCGGAGCGCATCTTCGGGCCGTACTGGTCGACGGAGGCGGTGGGCGTGGCCACCGAGCACGGTCTCGTCGTGTTCGGCGGTCCCGGCATGGCCGGAAAACCCGATGAGCTCCTTCGCCAGATCGCCGACGAGGCGGCGTCACGCGTTGAGGAGGTCCCGGTGGCCAAGCGGCTCGCCGACGAGCTCGAGGTGAGCCAGGCGGCCCTGGCCATCGCCACACTGCGCCCCGGCGACATCGAGGAAATCGCCGTCGAGATCGCCAACCGCGCCGCCGAGGCCCTGTCGTGTGAGTTCGGTGCCCTCCTCCTGACGGGCTCGCCGCCGCGACTTTTCCTGGCCAGCGAGGGCTGGCGGCCGCCCGCCGGCGACGAGGAGATCATCGCCGCCATCCTTCCCCTCGCCCAGGCCGTTCGCGATGGGCTCCTGGTCGAGCAGGACGTGAGCTGCAGCTCCTTCCCGTACCATCCCCTGGCCTTCGACGACGGCCTGGTGGCTCGGGCCGTGGTCCCCCTCGGCGCCGACGGGAAACGCGGCGTGCTGGTCGTGGCCCACGCCGCCGACGCTCCCCGCGGCTTCACCTCGCTCTGCCAGCGGGTGCTGGTGGCAATCGCTCGGGCCACCGACCCCGTGCTGGACGGCGCGCTCGCGGCGCCCAACCCGGCAAGAGCGTAGGGTCGTCGTCGTGGATCGGACCCGCGTCCTGATCGCCGACGACGAGTCTTCGGTTCGCGAGGCGCTGGTCGAGCTCATCGAGTCGGACGACACGATGGAGGTCGTTGAGGCCGTGGCCGATGCCCAGGCGGCCATCGACTCGGCCCGGCGCACCCATCCCGACATCGCCCTGCTCGACGTCAAGATGGGTGGGGGCGGCGGGTCGCGCGCGGCTCGGGAGATCCGCACGGCCTCGCCGCAGACGCGGGTGGTGGCCATCTCCGCGTACGAGGATCGGCGCACCGTGATGGAGATGCTCCGTGCGGGCGTGGTCGGCTACGTCGTCAAGGGATCCGCCCCCGACGACATCATCGAGTCGATCCGCCGCTCGATGCGCGGGCAGGAGACCCTCTCGGCCGAGGTGACCGCCGACGTGATCCACGAGCTGGCCGGCCTCCTGGAGCGATCCGAGGCCATGGCCCGAGACCTCGAGGAGTTGAATCGGGTCAAGACCGAGCTCATCCAGATCCTGTCCCACGAGCTGCTCACGCCGACGACCATCATCCAGGGCTTCGCTGGCACCGTGAAAGCCCGGGGGCCGCGGCTGACGTCCGACGAGATCGAGGAGATGTCAGAGGGCGTCACCCGGGCCGGCGACCGCATCAAGCGCCTCATCGGGAACCTGGAGGCCGCGGCGGGGCTGGATCACCAGGGCGTGGCGCTGGAGACCGCGATGGTGTCGTTGGAGGAGGTGCTGTCGATGGCGATGGGAGAGTTCGCCCACGACCGCCCCCGTCTCGTGCTCCCCGAGCCCGTCCCCGACGTCAAGCTGCTGGCCGATCGGGACCTGGCGGCCCGAGCGCTCTCGGTCGTCATCGAGAACGCGCTGGGATTCTCGAAGAAGGACGAGCTGGTCGAGGTGGGCGTCAGGACGGTGGCTCCATGGGTGGACATCATCGTCTCCGACCGGGGGCCGGGGATCGACGGACCGGCCCGCAAGCGCATCTTCGAGCCGTTCACCCAGGTGGACACCAGCACGACGCGCACGCACCAGGGGCTGGGGATCGGACTGTACCTGGCCCGGCGCATCGTCGAGGCCCACGGCGG
>DASQUI010000185.1:0-9198 GCA_035641375.1 Actinomycetota bacterium | reverse complement strand
GTCGTAGGCCACGTCGCCGACCAGCCCCGCCTCGGTGCGGTTGATCCCCACGTCGATCACGACGGCGCCCGGCTTGACCATGTCGGCGGTGAGCGTCTCGGCCCGTCCGGCAGCGACGACCACGATGTCGGCCCGGCGAGTGTGGTCGGCGATGTCCCGGGTCCGCGTGTGGCACACCGTCACGGTGGCGTTCCCCCGCGGCGACTTCTGGGCGAGCATGATCGACAGCGGCATGCCCACCAGCGGGCCCCGGCCCACGATGACCACCTCGGCTCCGCCGGTTGCGATCCCGGTCCGATCCAGCAGCTCGACGATGCCGTACGGCGTCGCCGGCAGGAACGTGGCCTCACCGCGGACGAGCCGGCCCACGCTGGCCGGCGTGAGACCGTCCACGTCCTTGGCCACGGCGAGCGTCTCGTGGATCTGGAGCACGTCGAACTGATCGGGAAGGGGCAGCTGCACGAGGATGCCGTGCACGGCGGGGTCGGCGTTGAGCCGCTCGATCAACGTCAGGAGCTGCGACGGTTCGGCGTCGGCGGGGAGCTCGTGCCGCTCCGAGTGGATCCCCACCTCGGCGCAGTCCTTCTGCTTCGCCGACACGTAGATGCGGGAAGGCTCGTCGTCGCCGACGAGCACCGCGGCCAGGCCGGCGCTGATGCCGCGCTCCGCCAACGTGCGAACGCGCTCCCCCACCTCGGCACGGATGTCGGCGGCGATGGCCTTTCCGTCGAGGATCGTCGCGGTCACACCGGCCATCCTCCCACGGATCAAGCGAGGATCTGCGAAAGGAAGAGCTTGGTGCGGTCGTGCTGGGGATCGCTGAAGAACGCGTCCGGGGTGTTCTCCTCGACCAGGAGGCCGCTATCGAAGAAGAGGACGCGGTCGGCGACCTCCTTGGCGAACCCGATCTCGTGGGTGATCACGATCATCGTCATCCCCGACCGGGCCAGCTCCTTCATGGCGTCGAGGACCTCCTTGATCATCTCCGGGTCCAGGGCCGAGGTCGGCTCGTCGAACAGCATGATGTCCGGCTCCATGGCCAGGGCCCGGGCGATGGCGACACGCTGCTGCTGTCCGCCGGACAGCTGGGCCGGGTACTTCTCGGCCTGCTCGGGGATGCCGACCCGCTCCAGGAGCTGTACCGCCTTCTCCTCCGACTTGGCCTTCGGCCACCGCCGGACGTTGCGGGGGGCCAGGGTCACGTTGTCGATGACGCGCAGGTGCGGGAACAGGTTGAACGACTGGAACACCATCCCGATCTCGCTGCGGATCCGCTCGATGTTGCGGAGGTCGTCGGTCATCTCGATGCCGTCGACGACGATCCGCCCCTCGTCGTGGCGCTCCAGCCGGTTGATGCACCGGATGAACGTCGACTTCCCCGACCCCGACGGCCCCAGGACGACGACCACCTCTCCCCGCTTGATCGTGGTGGTGATGCCGTCCAGCGCCTTGAAGCTGCCGAACCACTTCTTCACGCCCTCGGCCACGATCATCTCGTCGGTGGCCGTGGTGCTCTGCTCGATCGGTTCCGTTGCCATCTATCGCTCCCCCACGCCGAGTCTGCGTTCCAGCCGCTGGCTCCACCGCGACATCGAGAACGCCACGATCCAGAAGATCAGCGCCGCGAACAGCAGCGTCTGCCTCGAGGAGCCGATGAACTTCACCGATGCCGAGGCGATCCGCGCCGCCCGCAGCATGTCGATGAATCCGATCACGGCGAGCAGCGACGTATCCTTGAACAGACTGATGAAGTGACTGATCATCGCGGGGATCGTGTTCCGCAGCGCCTGCGGAAGGATGACGAGGGCCATCATCCGGGTCGTCGACAGCCCCACCGCCCGCGCCGCCTCGTACTGCCCGAAGTGGACGCCCTGGAGGCCGCCACGCACGATCTCGGCGACATAGGCCGAGCTGAACACGGTGAACATGATCATCACCCGGATGATCTGCGGGAGCTGCACGCCCGGCGGGAGCAGGAACGGAAGCAGGAACACCCCGAACAGCAGCCATGCGAACAGCGGGGCTCCCCGGACGACCTCGATCAAGGCGACGCAGACCGTGCGCACCGCGGGAAGCGAGCTCCGCCGCCCCAGCGCCAGCACGATCCCGATGGGGAACGAGAGCACGATCCCGACCACTCCGGCCAGGACGTTCAGGAGAAACCCGTTCCACCTGAGCGGTCCGACCCCGTCGGCGATCTGCAGGACGACGATTACGAACGGGAAGGCCAGCAACCACCCGGCCCATACGATCCGGCGCATCGTCCGGCCCCGGCCGATCCGGCCCACGCCGACCCCGGCCAGGTAGGCGGCGACGAGTCCTCCCATCAGGCTCCACACCAATGGGCTATCCACCAGGTACAGGAGCAAGAGCACGCCGAGGATGGCCAGGACGCTGCGCCGCACGATGTGCATCGCGTCCCACGTCAAGCGACGGCCGGCCTGTCCCCACGTCAGCCCGACCAGCAGGACAACGTAGTAGAGCCCCATCCAGATCCGCCAGGCCTCCTCGATGGGGAACCGACCGATCATGTACAGGCGAAAGTTCGTCTTGACGACGGTCCAGTCCGCGGTCCCGAACGCCCACCGCAGGACGGCGTACAGGAGCCAGCCGGCCAGAAGGCCCGCCACCACGGACAGCACGCTGTTGAACGGCGTGGAGAACAGGTTCTCCTTGACCCACTGCGCCGGCGTGAGGTCGCGGGCCGACGGCGCCTCGGTGACGGCCAGCTCCTCTTTCGCGGCGACGGCCTCCAGGGCGACGTCCTCTCGGGCGCCCCAGTCGCGCTTCATCGTCGCGTCCCTCGGAGCGCCACGGCGCGGTTGGCGACGTTCATCAGCACGGAGATGATCATGCTCAGGATCAGGTAGGTGCCCATGACGATGATGATGATCTGGAAGGGACGGCCGGCCTGGTTGATGACGGTCTGCGAGACCTGGACGAGGTCGGGGAAGGCGATGGCCGCGGCCAGGCTGGAGTTCTTGGTCAGGTTCAGGTACTGGCTGTTGATGGGGGGGATGGCGATGCGGAGGGCCTGGGGCAGGACGACCAGGCGGAGCTGCTGGAACCGGGTCAGCCCCATGGCCATGGCCGCCTCCTTCTGCCCCTTGTCCACGGCGAGGATGCTGCCCCGGATGATCTCGGCGATGAACGCGGCCGTGTAGAACACCAGCCCAAACAGGACCCCGGCGAATTCGCCGCTCACCTTGACGCCGCCGGCGTAGGCCCCGCGATCGATGGCCGGGAGCTCGATGTCGAACGGCCCTCCCGCGGCCAGGTATCCGGCCGCGGCAACAGCCGCCAGCGCGAGCAGCGCCAGGGGCGCTCGGTGGTGGGGCCGACCGGTCCGTTCGTTGACCCGCGTCCGCCACCACCACACCGCGACGGCGGCGACCAGGCCGGCCAGCAGCCACGGCACCCACGACCCTGCCCCCGGCCGACCGCGGAGCCACGGCACTGCCAGCCCTCGGTTCGACAGGAAGAACAGGCGCTCTTCCCCGTCCTCTCCGACCAGGCGGAGGGGGAGGATGACGGCGACGTACCAGAAGATGATCTGGATCAGCACCGGGGTGTTCCGGAAGATCTCCACGTAGACGCGGGCGACGTTCCGGACCAGCCAGTTCGTCGAGAGGCGGCCCACGCCGATCAGGAGGCCCAGGATGCTGGCCAGCACGATCCCGCTCACGGCCACGCGGATCGTGTTGATGACCCCCACCCGGATGGCCCGCCAGAAGCTGGAGTTGGGGCCGTAGGCGATGCCCTCGGAGAGATCGAACCCGGCCCGCTGCTGCAGGAAATCGAAGTCGAGGGTGATGCCCTGCCGGCGGAAGCCGAACTGCATGTTCAGGAACAGCTCGCGAAGCACATACACCACGGCCAGGACGAAGACGATCTGTCCGAACACGCGAAGGACGCGGACGTTCCGCCAGAGGGGCGGGCGGGCCGGGATGGCCTGTTCGGTCACGGGGCGAAGGATAGGACGGCGGGAGGGCCGGGCGCGAGCCCGGCCCTCCGTGCCGTCACCCCTTCGTGACTAGCGGATCGGCGGCGCGTACTGCAGCCCGCCGTCGAGGTACTGCGCGTTCAGCCCTCGCTCCAGACCCAGCGACGTGTCGGGCCCGACGGTCCGGTCGTAGATCTCGCCGTAGTTGCCAACGGCGGTGATCACGTCGACCATGAAGTCGGGCTCGAGCCCGAGACCCGAGTCGAACGGGGCGCTCTGCCCGGTCTCCTCGTCCTCGACCGGCGCACCGAGCATGTTGGCCACATTCGGGTCCGGCGGGTTTGCCGCCTGGTCCGCGACGTTGCTCTGCGTGACCCCGTACTCCTCGGCGGCGATGAGGCCGAGCGTCACCCAGTTGACGACGTCGTACCACTTGGTGTCGCCGTCGACCACCGCCGGGGCCAGCGGCTCCTTGGAGATGATCTCGTCCAGGATGCGCACCGCTTCGGGGCCACCCTCTCCTTCAGGCCACTGGCTGCGGATCCCGGCCAGCTGCGACGCGTCCGAGGTCCATCCCTCGCACCGTCCCGCCAAGAAGGCCTCCTGGAGCTGGGGGTTCTCCTCGAACGTCACCGGCGGGAGCTCGATGTCGTTCGCCGACGCGAAGTCGGCCAGGTTGAGCTCCGTGGTGGTGCCGGACGTCACGCAGACGCTGCGCCCGTCCATGTCGGTGATGCTCTGGAAGTCGCTGTCGGCCGCCACCATCATGCCCTGCCCGTCGTAGAAGTTCGGGTGGCCGAAGGCGACGCCCTCGGCGCCGTCACGACTGCTGGTCCACGTGGAGTTCCGGACCAGGACGTCGTAGGTACCAGCACGCAGCGCGCTGAACCGCTCCTCGGCGCTGATCGGCAGGAGCTCGTGCGCGGCCGGGTCGCCGAGGACCGCCGCGGCGATGGCCTTGCAGAACTCGATGTCGAACCCCTCGATCTCGCCGCTGTCGGGGTTCAGGAACCCGAAGCCCGGCACGGTCTCGTTCACACCGCACTTCAGCGTGCCGCGTTCCTTGACGGTATCGAGCAGGCTCCTGGCCTGCGTCGTCCCGCCATCACCGTTGCCGTCGCCACCCCGCTGGCAGGCGGTGGCAACCAGGGCCAACGCGGCAACGGCAACCGCAACCTTGGCGAAGAATCCTCTTCGCATTTCCCCTCCCTTCAACTCGCGGGCGTTCCGGCCGTCGGAAACGGCCTCCCTCGGGGTCGGAGCATAGTCAATTTCACCTGGGGGGGCTACCTGGGAGGAACCACCGTCCCGTCGGCAAGACGGATCAGGGATTCAATGCCGGAAATGCCGCTTTCCGGTCACGACCATGGCCATCCCGTGCTCGTCGGCGGCGGCAACGACCTCGGCGTCCCGCACCGACCCTCCCGGCTGGATGACGGCGGTGACCCCGGCCTCGGCGGCGTGGTCGACGCCGTCGCGGAACGGAAAGAACGCATCGGAGGCGAGGACGCTCCCCCGGCCGCGGTCTCCGGCCTTGCGGGACGCGATGTCGACCGCGTCCACGCGGCTCATCTGCCCGGCTCCGACGCCGACGGTGGCGCCTCCGGAAGCGAGGACGATGGCGTTGGACTTCACCCGGGCGGCCACCGTCCACGCGAACACCAGGTCCCGCCACTCCTCATCGGCCGGCTCGCGGCTCGAGGCCACCTTCATGTCCCCTCGCGTCTCCACGACCGCGTCCGCCAGCTGCACGAGGGCGCCGCCGTCGATGGGGCGGATCTCCAGCTCCGGGCCGGCGGGCGGCGGAGCCCGCACCACGCGGAGATTCTTCTTCTCAGCCAGCGCGGCCAGCGCCCCGTCGGCGTACCCGGGGGCCACGACGACCTCCGTGAACACCCCGCCCAACCGACGGGCGGCGGCCTCGTCGACCTCGCCGTTGAACGCCACCACCCCCCCGAACGCCGACACCTCGTCGGAGGCGAACGCCTTCCCGTAGGCCTCGGCCAGCGTGTCGCCGAGCGCCGTCCCGCACGGGTTGTGGTGTTTGACGATGACCGCGCAGGGTGGCTCGAACGCCGCAGCCAGCGCCCGCGCCGCCTCGGCATCGAGCCAGTTGTTGAACGACATCTCCTTCCCCTGCAGGACCTCGGCGCCGCCCAGCGGTCCCGGCGAGAGCACCTGCCGGTACAGCGCCGCCGGCTGATGGGGATTCTCCCCGTACCGAAGCTCCTCGATCCGCTCCAGCCCCAGCGTCAGTGCCGCCGGGGTGTCCCCCTCGTCCGATCGGGGACGGAACCACCGGGCGATGGCCGCGTCGTACGTGGCCACGTGCTCGAACGCCTCAGCGGCCAGGACGCCGCGGAGGCGGTCCGAGATGCCTCCCGCAGAGCGAAGCTCCTCGAGGACGTCGTCGTACCGCTGCGGTCGAACCACCACGGCCACCGAGGCGACGTTCTTGGCCGCGGCCCGGACCAGCGTCGGCCCGCCGATGTCGATCTGCTCGATCGCCTCTGCGTCCGAGGCCCCGCTGGCCACCGTCCGCTCGAACGGATACAGGTTCACGACGACGAGGTCGAAGGGCTCGAACCCGTGCGCCTCCAGCTGACGGAGGTGATCGGGCTTCGATCGGTCGGCCAGGATGCCGGCGTGGACGGCGGGGTGGAGCGTCTTGACCCGGCCGTCCAGCATCTCCGGGAATCCGGTGACGTCGGCCACCGCGGTGACCTTCAGCCCGGCGCCGCGAAGGCTCTCCGCCGTGGAGCCGGTGGAGACGAGGCGGACGCCGCCGTCGGCCAACCCCCGGGCGAACGGCTCCAGCCCTCTCTTGTCGGAGACGGACAGGAGAGCTCGGCTCACCCCTCCTCCTCGATCCGGACCCGGCGCCCTTCAACACGCACGCGGCCCGTCAGGAACAGGGCGGCGGCCTGCGGGTAGAGGCGGTGCTCGACCGCCTGGATACGAGCGTGCAGCGAGGTCTCGTCGTCGTCGGGACGGATGTCCACCGCCTCCTGGAGCACGATGGGGCCGTGGTCGACCTGCTCGTCCACGAGATGGACCGTCACCCCGGTGACCTTGGCCCCCCACGCCAGAGCGTCGTGAACGGCCCGAGCCCCGGGGAAGGCCGGCAACAGCGACGGGTGGACGTTCAGCATGCGCCCCTCGAACGCCCGGACCACCGGTGCGGATAGGATCCGCATGAAGCCGGCCAGGCACACCAGGTCGGCCTGTTCGCGCAGCAGGTCGAGGAGGGAGCGATCGTAGGCCTCCCGGTCATCCGAGCCGGTCGGATCGAGGTGGATCGCTTTCACCCCGCCGTCCTCGGCTCGACGCAGGACTCCGGCCCCGGCTCGATCCGAGACCACCAGGGCGACGTTGGGACCAACCACCGGATCGTCCAGCAGGGCCTGCAGGTTGGTCCCGGTCCCGGAGGCGAGGACGGCGATCCGCTGAGGGCCCACCGGCGGACCGTACGAGGCGGCCCGCGGCGCTGTCAATGCGAGAATCAGGCTCGATGGACACCGAAGCCGCGGCGAGGTGCAGCGTCCACACCGACCGCGACGCCATCGAGCGTTGCGCCCGGTGCGGCCGCCCGGTCTGCCTCACGTGCGCGATCCCGGTGCGCGGCGAGGTGCTGTGTCTCGAGGACGCCACCAACGAGCTGGAGGTTCCCGCCGTCGCCGTGGAGCCGGCCCCGATCTCGCGGACGATCGAGCTCGCCATGTCGCTGCTCCTCGTGGTGGCGCTGGTCACGACCCTCATCCCCTGGCACCGTTTCGGGATCCTGACGTCCGTTCTGAGCGCGTGGCAGCTCGAAGGCGGGGTGTGGCCGCCGCTGACGGCTCTCTCTGCTCTGGCCGGAGCAACGGTCTCGGCACGGCAGGCCAGGCGCTCGGCCCGGCGCAGTCGCCGGCGGGCCCTGGGGGCAACCCTGCTTGCCGGGACGACCGCCGTGGCCGCGATGGCCGCCGTGCTGGCCGCACCGCCCTACGTGAGCCACTCGCCGGCGCCGTTCGTGGCCCTGGCGGCCTCGGCGATCGCCACCGTCGCCGGCGCTGTGGGGCTCCGGCGGTTCGCTGCTTGACCTGCCCCACCCCGGACGGGAGCATCGGCCCATGCCTCGTCCCCGGACGATCCTCGCCTTCGCCGGTGGGGCCGGGATCGTCGCCGTGCTTTCGCCGATCCGGGCGTGGTTCCTCCTCGAGCAGCAACAGCTCTTCGGCCTGACCCTCCCCCCGTTCCGGTTCCACGCCTGGTCGGGGCCGACGACCCGGTGGGCGGCCGCGCTGGCCGTGGCGTCGCTGGCGTGGACGGGACTGCGGGCCGGCGGCGTCCGGGCGGCCCCCATCCTGGCCGGGGCACTCGGCGTGGCCGGGGCGGCCCTCACGGGGTTGGGACTGGCCTTCCCGCCTGCGACGGCATCCGGACGAGCGGCACCCGGATGGGCGCTCTACCTGGCCCTGGGCGCATCCGTGGCGTGGGCCGCCGGGGGGGTCGCGGCGTGGCGGGAGGGCAGCGCGGATGCCGCTCATTCGGGTGGTGGCTTCTCTCAACCTTGACTGGGGCCTGTCGCTCCGATTAAATCCGGCAGGGCGTCGCGGTCTCGCGGCGCCGGGAGAGGAAAGGAGCACGGATGTCTCGACAGCCCGGTTTCGACATGCGCGGGTTGACCATGGGGCAGAAGGCTGCGCTCATCGCCGGTGCGGTGTTGTTCATCGCGTTGTTCTTCCCTTGGAACAGCGCCGGTGGTGGATCCTTCGCAGGGATCGACATCCCCGGTATCAGCATCAACGGGTGGAACGGCATGGGCGTGATCGCCGGGGTGCTGGCCCTTGCGCTGCTCGTGTGGGAAGGGCTGAACGCTGCGGGGGCGCTTGCCAACGTCCAGGCCCCCAAGGCCCAGATCAGCGCGGGCCTCGCCGCCGGAGCGGCACTCTTCGCCATCATCCGGTTCTTCCAAGCGCTGGAAGGCGTCGCGTTCGGCGCGTTCCTCGGGCTGCTCGCTGCTCTGGCGCTGGCGTACGCGGCGTGGCTCCGCTTCCAGGAGGGATCCGCCATGACGCCCCCACCACCGCCTCCGCCGCCGGTGTCATAGGGATAACCACCAGGCGTGACGCGGGCCCGGGGTTCGCCCCGGGCCCGTTCGCGTCCGAGGTCAGGAACCCTCGGGAGGTTGGGGCGGACGGCTCGGCTCGAAGCCCGTGGTGGCCCGCCCGAACCCGGTCGCTCCCCCTGGCTCCGGCGTTCCGGCTGTCGGG
>DASQUI010000184.1:0-5740 GCA_035641375.1 Actinomycetota bacterium | reverse complement strand
GGGAGGGCTACCAGGCCGATGCCGACTGCGTGCTCGTCCTCGCGTATGCGGAGCTGTGCGCCGGTCGATTCGAGGCTGCGGCGGAGCTGATTGGAATCGCCACGCACGCCCGGTTCAACGCCACAGCCCACTACGTGCTGTACCGGGCCGTCCTCGACCGGACTCTGCGCGAGCAGCTCGACCTCCGGCCCATGACCGATGCGATGGCGCGCGGGCGGGGCCGCACACCGGCTGACGCGCTCGCCGAGTACGGGGTCACCCGATCGTCGAGTGTGACAGGGGTTTCGGCGTCCCTAGCGGGAGGCCGTGCAGACCAACCGACGTGATCTTGCACGTAGAATGCAATCACCGAAGGAGGGGGGAGCCGTGCGAGAGCTGTCGGGAAAGGTCGCCGTCGTCACCGGGGCCGCCAGTGGGATCGGCCGGGGGTTGGCCGAGCGCTTCGCCGCCGAGGGCATGAAGGTGGTGCTGGCCGACGTCGAGGAGGAGGCCCTGGCGGGGGCCGAGGCGGGGCTGCGGGCCGAGGGCGCCGACGTCCTGGCCGTCCCCACCGACGTGTCGAGCCGCGACTCCGTCGACGCCCTCGCCCGGGACAGCGTCGATCGCTACGGCGCCGTCCACGTCCTCTGCAACAACGCCGGCGTCTCGGGCGGCGGCAACCCCGTGTGGCAGACCACCGAACCGGACTGGGAGTGGGTGCTCGGCGTCAACCTCCTGGGCGTCGTGCACGGCATCCAGGCGTTCGTGCCGTCGATGCTCGACCACGGCGAGGAGGGGCACGTCGTCAACACCTCGTCGGTCCTGGGGCTGTCGAGCGGTGGCGGGTCGGTCTATGCCGTCACCAAGCACGCCGTCGCCAGGCTCAGCGAGGGCCTCTACCACGACCTCCGGGCCGCGGACGCCAGGATCGGGGTGTCGCTGCTGTGCCCCGGCATGATCGCCACCCGGATCGTCACGTCCGACCGCAACCGGCCCGACCACCTGCGCAACGAGGGCGTGGAGGTTCCGGCCGAGATGCTGGAGCGGCGGCGCATGATCCAGGACCACTTCCTCGAGGCGGGCATGGCGCCGGCCCGGGTCGCCGACCAGGTCGTCGAGGCCATCCACGCCGACCGCTTCTACGTGCTGACGCATCCCGACATGATCAGGTCCCAGGTCGAGGAGAGGTTGCGGGCGATCCTCGACGACCGACCACCGGCCCCGGGGCTCGGCGCCGACGGTCAGCCCGCCGGCAGGGCCGACGGGGGGACGTCGTGAAGTTCGGCCTCTTCTACGAGCTGCAACTGCCCAAGTCGGCCGAGGGCGACGACTGGGACCCGGATGCCGAGCGCCGCATCTACGACGAGATGCTCGAGCAGGTGGAGCTGGCCGACAAGGTGGGCTTCGACTACGTCTTCGAGGTGGAGCACCACTTCCTGGAGGAGTACTCGCACTCCTCGGCGCCGGAGCTGGTGATGGCCGCCCTCAGCCAGCGGACCCGCAACATCCGTCTCGGGCACGGCATCGTCCTGACACCGCCGGGGTACAACCATCCGGCGCGGGTGGCCGAGCGGGCGAGCGCCCTCGACATCCTCAGCGGCGGCCGCGTCGAGCTCGGCACGGGAGAGTCGTCGTCGGAGATGGAGCTGGGTGGCTTCCGGGTGGACCGCGGTCTCAAGAAGGCGATGTGGGAGGAGGCCACCCGGGAGATCGCCCGGATGATGACCTCGGTTCCGTACCCCGGCTACGAGGGCGAGTTCTTCTCCATGCCGGCCCGCAACGTGATTCCCAAACCGGTGCAGCGCCCCCATCCCCCGCTCTGGGTGGCGGCATCCCGGCGGGAGACGACGATGGTCGCCGGCCGGTTCGGGATCGGGTCGCTCGGCTTCGGCTTCGAGACGCCGGACGAGCTGGGCGAGCGGGCCGAGGAGTACTGGCGGCTGGTCCGGGAGGAGTGCTTCCCGATCGGCCAAGCCATCAACCCGGCCCTGGCCGTGCTGTCGACCTTCATGATGGCCGACACCGACGAGGAGGCCCAGCGCCGCAGTGCCAACGGACCCGGCTTCTTCTCGTACTCCCTCGGCTACTACTACAGCCCGGTGACCGGCGGTCGTCACGAACCGGGTGGCCGGAACGTCTACCGCGACTACCTGGAGAGGCAGGCGACCGCCACCGCGGTGGCCGAGCCGGCCGACGAGGTGCAGCGGGCGCTGTTCCGGGCCGCCCAGGGTCGTACCGCGATCGGCACCGAGGCCACGGTCCGGGACAACATCCGGGCCTACGAGCGGAATCACCTCGACGTCTTGGTCCTGGTGGCCCAGTGCGGCGACCGGTCACACGAGCACATCATGGAGTCGATCGAGCGGTTCGGCACCAACGTGCTGCCCGAGTTCAAGGAGCGGCACGAGCGCGAGCACCGGGCCTGGCGCCGACAGCAGTTGGCGGGAGTCGACCTGCCGGTCAACTCGTCGATCTGAGGTGGCGCCGATGCCGAAGCTCGACCGGATCAAGGACGAGGAGCTGAAGGCCCGGCTCACGCAGGCCAACGAGCAGCTCCGGTCGGGCCAGGCCACCGACGCCGTCCGCGGCCTGGCCGACACGTTCCTGTGGATGCTGCGAACCAAGCCCGAGCTGCTCGACGAGTCCGTCCCCTTGCGCGCCGGCCGGCGCATGCCCCTGGTGATGCGGTGGCCGGCCCTCGGCGCCAACCTGAGCCTCGAGTCGGTCCGGGCCCGGGAGCCGCGGATCGAGTTCGTCCGCGACCACTTCGCCCTGAGCGAGGCCATCACCTACTTCGAGTTCACCGTGGACACGGCCGTCGCCCAGGGGATGTAGGCGGTGGCCACCGTCGAGGTCACCACCAGCTACGGGCGTCTCCGGGGGGTCCCGCAGGGGGTGGGGCGCCTGCAGGCTGCCAGCGGGCGGCGAGGGGTGTTCGGCGGCCTCTTCGGGCCCGGCGACCTGCCGACGAGCGAGGACTGCCTGTACCTCAAGGTGTGGACGCCAGGGGCCGGGTTCGAGCGCCCACCGGAGCGCTACCGAGCCGAGGCAATAGCGAACGTTCCCGAGCGCCGGAGGCAATAGCCCACGATTACCGACCGCTGTTGCCTCAGCCGGTCGAGGACGTTCGCTATTGCCTCGGGACTGCAGGGGGCTAGGTGTTGCCGACCTCGGCCTCGAGCCAGGCCCCGACCTTCTCGACCGCCAACTCGCGGCGGGTGGGGATGTGCTGCGTGGGCCAGAGCCCCTCGTGGGGCTTGTAGTCCCTCAGCACCTGCTGGGCCACGGTCACCTTGTGGACCTCGGTGGGACCGTCGGCGATTCCCATGGTCGGCGCCGCCGCCCACATGCGTCCGAACGGCATCTCGTTGGACACGCCCAGGGCGCCGTGCAGGTGCATCGCCCGGTACACGACATCGACGAGCACGCCGGGCAGGCGGGCCTTGACGGCGGCGATGTCCTTGCGGACCTTCAGGTAGTCGCGGTGCCGGTCGATCTTCCACGCCGTCTGGAGGACGAGCAGGCGGAACATCTGCACGTCGGTCCACGTGTCGGCGATCCGCTCCTGCACCATCTGCTTGTTGGCGAGGAGCTCCCCCTTCGTCTCCCGGGACAGGGCCCGCTCGCACATCATGTCCAGGCACCGCTGCAGCGTGGCCACCGAGCGCATGGCGTGATGGATCCTGCCGCCGGACAGGCGCGTCTGCGCGATCACGAACGCCTTGCCCTCCTGCCCGAGGAGGTTCTCCGCCGGCACCCGCACGTCCTCGTAGCGGATGTAGGCGTGGCCGCCGCGGCCGAGCGGCTCGGTCCCGGTGCCGACGTTCCGCACGATGTTCACCCCGGGCGTCTTGCGGGGCACGATGAACATCGACGTGCCGTCGTGGGGGTCCACGTCGGGGTTGGTGACCGCCATGACGACGAGGATCGTGGCGAAGGCGCCGTTCGAGGTGAACCACTTCTCGCCGTTGATGACCCACTCGTCGCCGTCCCGGACGGCCCGCGTGCTGAACATCGTGGGGTCGGCACCGGCGTGGGGCTCGGTCATCGAGTAGGCGGAGTAGATCTCGCCGGCCAGCAGCGGCTCGAGCCACTTCTTCTTCTGCTCCTCGGTCCCGTAGTGGGCGAGGATCTCCATGTTCCCGGTGTCCGGCGCCTGCGCCCCGAAGATCCTCGGCGCCGACGGGGTCCGGCCGAGGATCTCGTTCATCAGCGCCAGCTTGAGCTGCCCGTAGCCCTTGCCCCCGAGCTCCGGTCCCAGGTGGCAGGCCCACAGGTCCCGGTCCTTGACCTCCTGCTTGAGCTCGTCGACCCGACGCCGGAACGCCCGGTTGTCGAGGCCGTCGGCTCCCCGAGCCAGGTCGAGCGGCTCGATCTCCTCCCGGACGAACTCCTCGATCCAGTCGAGCTTGGACTGGAACTCGGGCTCGGTCTCGAAGGCCCAGGACATCAGGCGGCCGCCTTTCCGCTGCCCACGTGGTTGCCCATGTGCCGGGAGTAGAACATCTCGTAGTCGTCACGCTCGTACAACGGGATGCCGACGTGGGGCCCCGGACTGAGGTGCATGGTCTTCTCCTCGGAGCCGAGGGCGTCGAACAGCGCCAGACCGCTGTCGCGGTCCACGACCTCGTCGTCGGACTGGAGGACGAACAGCACGGGGATCTTCAGGCTGCGCGCCGCCGCCTCGAACCGCTCGGCGCCGGGTCGGTCACCCCGGAGCCCGGCCAGCCCGAGGACCGCGCAGCCCACCCGCGGCTCGGAGGAGACGAACGGCAGGCCGATGGCCGTGCCCATCGAGACGCCCCAGTAGCCGACCGGGCCGCCACCGACGCCGTCGAGCGCGTGCACGGCGTCGAGGGTCGCCTTCCACTCCGCCACCGCCGGCCGGTTCCGGGCCAACCGCTTCTCGCGCTGCTCCGGGGTCATCGAGCGCACCCGGCGCCAGCGCTCCTCCTGGCTGAGCTCGCGCTCCTCCGGCGGCATCCGCTCACCGTGGTACGGCGCATCGATGGCCACGGCCGCATAGCCGAGGTGCCGCACGAAGCGGCGGGCCAGGGAGAGCACGTTCGGGGTGCGCTTGTGCTGCGTGCCGCCGTGACCGATGAGCACGAGCGGCCGCGTGCCGGCCGCACCCTCGGGCGCCCACAGTAGGCCGGGGACGCTCTCGTCCCCGACCTTCAGCTCGAAGCGACTCTCCGTGACGCCCTTCTCGGTGGCTTCATGAGTGAGATCCATCTGGGCCTCCTGGTTCTTGGATCAGTGGACTCCCGCCTGATCGGGCGGCAGCGGCGTCGTCCGTCCCGAGGTAGGACGCCACCACCCGCGCATCCCGGAGCACGTCGTCGGGTCGACCCCGGGCGATGACCCGGCCGAGATCGAGCGCCATCATCTCGTCGGAGACCGATCGGACGAGCGGCATGTCGTGCTCGATGACGATCATGCTGGCGCCCGTCGCCTCGCGGATCCGCTGGAGCGCGGGCCCGAGCGCCTCGGCCTCCCGCTGGGCGATGCCCGACGACGGCTCGTCGAACAACATCACCTCCGGCTCGTGGGCCATCAGGCAGCACAGGTCCACGATGCGCCGGGTGCCGGTCGACAGCTCACGCACGAACTTGGCCCGATAGGCCTCCAAGCCGAGGAGGTCGATCAGCTCGTCGACCCGGGCGGCCACCGCGGCCTCCGACTCCTGGACCATGGGCAGCCCCACGGCGGTGGCGAAGGGATCGCGCACGGTCACGTGCCGTTCGAGCGACAGGGCGAC
>DASQUI010000183.1:0-2325 GCA_035641375.1 Actinomycetota bacterium | reverse complement strand
TCGGGCTCTCCGATGCGAGCCGAGCGATCCAGTCGATGGTCCTCACGGCATGGGCCGAGGGCGTGGGATCGAACTGGACGGGCTTCACCGGGATGGACGAGGTCGCCGCGATCCTGGGGATCCCCGACGAGTACGACGTCGTGGCCGTGGTCCCGTTCGGCTATCCAACTCGGAAGCTCGGGAAGGGCCGGAAGCGCCGGAAGCCGCTCGCCGAGGTCGCCAGCCGCGACCGGTTCGGCCGGCCGTTCGCCTAGGAGCCCCCGGCCCCGAGGCGAGCGCCGATCCCCGACGCGACCGCCGTGGCGTCCTCGCCCACGCCCAGGAGCAGCGACGACTTCCGGGTGCGCAGGAAGTGCACGCCCACGAAATGAAGGCCCTCGGCCGCCGTGCTGGTCCCGTCCTCGTGGACCGGAAAGCCGAGGTCGTCGTACGCCCCGGGCACCCGCATCCAGCTGCCGTAGTCCGGACGGTACCCGCCGGCGAACAGCACCGTTCCGACCCGCGTCAGGTCGAGCTCGGTCGGCGCGCTGCCGTGGAACTGCTCCGGCTCGTCGATGTCGGAGAGCGGGAGGTCCCGCACCGCGGCCACCCGCCGGATCCCGTCCATCAGGTCGCGGCACCGGTCGTCGCCCCAAGCCACGCTGGCTACGAGGTCGTCGGCGAACGTGGCCCGCCGGCCATCGGCCCCGAGGAAGTGGCCGAGCAGCGTCGCACCGGCCGCCCGCAGCGTCCGGAGGTGGAGGTCGTGCCCCCCGTCGTGCCCGGTCGTCACGACGTTGGCGACCATGCGCGCCGCCGGCCAGGGAACGTCGGCGGGGGTCTGATCGAAGAAGCCATCCTCCATGGCCCACCAGACCACGTCTCGGTCGGCGATCCGTCGGGGCGCCCATGGGGCCTTGCCGCACGACAGGAACACCTCCCGGCCCGCGGACAGCAGCTCCTCCGCGATCTGACAGCCGGACTGGCCGCTCCCCACGATCAGCACCGCGCCCGGCGGCAGCTCGTCGGGGTTTCGGTAGTCCTCGACGTCGAGCCGCGGCACGTCGGCCGGAAGCGTGTCGGCGCCGCTCGGCCGGTGGGCGCGCTGGTACGCGCCGGTGGCCACGACCACGGCGGTCGCATGGACGTCGCCGCCCGAGGTGCGCAGGTCGAACCCGCCCCCGGGCGAGAGATCGAGCGACTCCACCTCGGTGTGGTCGCGGACCGGGAGGTCGAAGGCGTCCGCGTACCGCTCCAGGTAGGCCACGATGTCGTCGCGGACCATGAACCCGTCGGGGTCGTCGCCGTCGTAGTGCCGCCCCGGGAGCTGCACCGACCAGTTCGGCGTGACCAAGCAGAAGGTGTCCCACCAGCCCCGCCAGGTCTCCCCGATCCGGGCCCGCTCGAACACCACGTGCTCGACGCCCGCGGCGGCAAGCTCCCGGCTCGTGGCCAGACCCGCCTGCCCGCCGCCGACGATGGCGACGTCGATGCGCTCCGGCACCAGGCCAGTATTCACGGAATCCGACATTCTGCCAGTCCGCCCGCTCGGATCGGCCGGTCGGGACGACGGTGGTGGACGTGGGAGGAGCCCACCGCTGTCTGAGGGCTCACCTGTGTCTGAACGAGCCGATCGAGCCTACGCCGGCGCCGTCAGGCAGAGGAGGAGGATCAATGACCAAGTACCTTCGGTACGACTTCCCGGTCATCAGCTTGGGTGAATCCGATCCGCGGCCGGGAGCGGTTGAGGAAGAGACCATCCACGACGCCCAGGGATGACGGGGAGCGACCACGGAGAAACGTGCGGGACCGTGACGCTGACATACGAACGGAAGGGCCGGACGCTGTGGTTCGAGGCGGCGTTCGCGTTCGACGACGGCGAGACCGCCTCGTACGAAGGAAAGGTTCCCGGCGGCGGCTCCGGGAAGGGAAGGGAGAAGCTCAAGCTTCGGCGGAGGACCGGTCGCCGTCCCGCAAGGACGAAATCGAGGTCGTTTCCTGGAACCCGAAGCGCTGGGGGTAGCGACTGACCTCGGCGCGTGCCCGGGGCCGGACACCCACAGATGCCACACCCGGCCTCGATACCCTCGAGATCACGGTCGTGATCCCGTGGGGACCTCACCGGTGAGGAGTGCCGGCGGGCCTGTGACGCCTCCCCCGCCTTCGCGACTACCAGCGGGTCGACGGGGGAGGCGCTGAGGCCGACGGAGCTATACGAGCGCCTACCGCTCGCAGGTCGTCTCGACCTCGGCGTTGCAGATGTCGCTGCGGTGGTGGGGGCCGCCATCGGTGCCGTCGAACCCCTCGCCGCCGGTGAGGTGGTCGTCGTTGGACCGACCGGCCAGC
>DASQUI010000182.1:0-3324 GCA_035641375.1 Actinomycetota bacterium | reverse complement strand
ATGGTGGCGATCCTGGCCCTGGCCCTCGTCGCCGTGGCCATCGGGTCGTTCGCCCTCTACCTGGCGAGCCGTCCCGATCCGTGCGCGCGGAAGTTCCAGAGCGTCTTCTACGATTACTGCATCGGGGTTCCCCAGGGGTGGCAGGCGGCACCGCAACTGGATCCACAGGCACCGAACGGGCGCCTCGACGTCCTGTTCGATGGCGTTCAAGGTCCGCGCGTCCTGATCCGTGCCCAGGTCGTGGCGCCCGAGACGACGTCGGAGCAGTACGCTCAGGTCTTCTACAGCCTTTCGCAGAACGCGACCTCGCTGGAGCCCGCAACCGTCGGAGGCACGGCCGGGTACGCGTGGGACGAGCAGAGTCAGGCCGAAGACGGCAGCTCCGTGGGCGTCCGCCAGGTCGCCCTGGTCCAGGACGGTCTGGGGTGGCGCATCACGCTGCAGGTCCCCGGTCCTTCTCCGGTCCAGCTCCCTACCGGGGGGACGCCGGGACCGGAGCCGTCTCCGGCCCCGCCCGCGGACTTCACTGGGGCCGTGCTCGACATGCAGGAGATGCTCGACTCGTGGGTGTGGACGTGACCGCCCCTCGCGTCGCCGTGGCCGGCGCCACCGGGGCCGTTGGTCGCGAGATGCTGCGCACCC
The DNA here is from genome assembly GCA_035641375.1 of Actinomycetota bacterium. GTDB lineage: Bacteria > Actinomycetota > UBA4738 > UBA4738 > CALAEC01 > DASQUI01. Next base: position 2,682 of record DASQUI010000182.1, on the reverse strand, counting down.
TTCGGGAGCGCGACTTCCCCGTGGGCGAGCTCATCGCCCTGGCCTCATCGCGGTCGGCGGGGAAGCGGCTGGCCTTCGCCGGCGAGGAGATCGACGTGCGGCCGCTGGACGGGTTCGATTGGGAAGGCGTCGATGTGGCGCTGTTCTCGGCGGGCGCCGTGGCCTCGCGGAAGCACGCCCCTCGCGCCGCCGATGCGGGGACCGTCGTGGTCGACAACTCCTCGGCGTGGCGGATGGAGCCGACGGTCCCGCTGGTCATCCCGGAGATCAACGCCCACGCCCTCGACGGCCACCGGGGGATCGTGGCCAATCCCAACTGCACGGCCATCGTCGCCCTGATGGCGGCGGCGCCCCTGCATCGTGCCGCGAGCCTCACGTCGATGGTCATCTCCTCGTACCAGTCGGTGTCCGGCGCCGGACACAAGGGAGTGTCCGAGCTGCTGGAGCAGGTCGAGAAGGTGCGCGGGGACGAGGAGTCGCTGGCCGCCCCCGACGCCGACGTCCTGCCCCGAGGCGAGGTGTTCGGCCCGCCCATCGCGTACAACGTCATCCCCCGGGCTGGGACGTTCGAGGAGGACGGCTTCACCAGCGAGGAGCGGAAGTTGGGCGACGAGAGCCGCAAGATCCTGGAGCTGCCCGAGCTGCCGGTGGTGGGAACCGTCGTTCGCGTCCCGGTCGTGGCCGGGCATGCCGTCTCGCTCTACGCGACGTTCCAGCGGGAGCTCACGCCGGAGGCGGCGCGGAATGCGCTGGCGTCGTTCCCGGGTGTGCGCGTCGTCGACGACCCGGCGTCGGACCGCTTCCCCACGCCGCTCGACGCGGCGGGGATCGACGACGTGCTGGTCGGCCGGATCCGCCCGGCCGGAGAGAACGCGCTGGCGCTGTTCGCGGTGGGCGACAACCTGCGCAAGGGCGCCGCACTCAACGCGGTGCAGATCGCGGAGCGCCTGCTGGCGTAGCGGGCTACGGGCGGAACTCGCAACCGCACGGGATCTGTCCGCACTTCGGGCAGCCCTGCGCGTACCGGCTCGCCGCCCGTTCCAGGTCGACGTCCAGGAGGTTGGCCAGGGACGCCAGCCACGCCAGCGCGTCGCCGAACTCATGCTCGCGGCCGGCGGCGTCACCGGTGCGCATCGCCCGAGCGATCTCGCCGACCTCCTCGGTGAGCCAGCGGAACGTGGCATCCGCACCCCGCCGGGCGTCGCGCTCGACGTACGTGCGTCGCATCAGCTCCTGGAACTCGCCGAGCTCCATCAGCGCTCCCGGCGGCTGGTCAGCCACGCCCCGGCCAGCACCAGCGCCATCCCCACGAGCTGCCCCATCTCGACCCGCTCGTCGAGCAGCGTGACGCCCAGCAGGATGGCCACCACAGGGATGAAGTAGATGGCCACCGCACCGCGAGTGGCGCCGGCCCGGCCGACCAGGGTGGCCATAGCCGCGAACGCCACGCCGGAGCCGAAGATGCCGAGGGCCAGCATCGCCGACGTGCTCGACCAGGCGAACTCCGACGACGGCAGGGACAGCAACCCCACCGGCAGGAGGGCGATGAGCGCGGTGAGCTGGGCCCGGAACACGACGGGCAGGGACCCGTATTTCTGCTGGAGCGGGACGGCCATGTTGGCGGCGAGCCCGTAGAGGACCGTGGCCAGCAGCACCAGGATCGCTCCGACCAGGGTGCCCGTGGCCCCTCGAGCGGCCGGCCAGCTGAGCAGCACGACGCCGGTGAAGCCGAGCAGCAGCCCGGCGATCTGCACCGGCCGCGGCGCCCGCCGCAGCAGCAGGGTGGCGATGAGCCCGGCGAACAGCGGCATCGCCCCGTTGAGCATCCCCGCCAGGGAGGAGTCGATCCACAACTGGGCGATGGGGAACAGCGTCAGGGGGATGGCCATCCACACGACGCCGAGGGTGGCTACGCGCGGCCAGTCCTCCCGAGCCACGCGGGCCCGTGCCTTGGGCAGGATGGCCACCGCCGCGGTGCCGAGCAGGATCCGCAGGAACGCGACCAGGCCCGGACTGAAATGCTCCAGCCCGAGCTCGATGAAGACGAACGACGAACCCCACATCAACGCGATCGAGGCCAGCAGGGCCCACTCGACGGGACCGAACGCCTCGCGGCGCGTGCCGTGGGCCGTGCTGAGGACGGAGGCGGCTCGCATCGAGTCCACAGGGTACCGCCTCTCCGTGGTTCCATAGAGCGCATGCGACGGATGGAATCGGTGATCCTGTACGTCTCGGACCTCGACCGGGCCATCGCCTTCTACCGGGATGTCCTGGAGGTGCCGTTCGCGTTCTCAGACCGCGGCTACGCCGAGTTCCGGCTGGACAACCTCAAGCTCGGGCTCCTGGAGCGAGAGCGGGCCGCGGAGCTGACCGAGAGCGACCGCCCGCCCGCTGGGAGCGCCGAGATCCTGTTCCCGGTCGAGGACGCCGACGCGTGGGCCACCACGCTGCGGGAGGCCAACGTCGAGATCCTGAGCGGCCCGATGGACCACCCGTGGGGCCACCGGAGCCTGCACGTGGCCGATCCGGATGGCCACGTCGTCGAGCTCGCCCAGCAGATCCACCGGACGCGAACGAGAGGCACATAGCCGAGGGGGGCGAGGTGACCCCTCGCCCCCTTGAAGGTGTCGGGACGGCGGGATTTGAACCCGCGACCTCAGCGTCCCGAACGCTGCGCGCTAC
>DASQUI010000181.1:0-2665 GCA_035641375.1 Actinomycetota bacterium | reverse complement strand
GTTCAGCCGCTTCTGCAGGACCCCTATCTCCTCGGTGCTCTCCTTCACGCCATCCTTGGTCTGCTTGATCTGGTCCTCGATGAGAAGCTTCTGCGCGTACGCCTGGGCGATCTGGCGGGTCAGGGACTCGATGTCCACCCGCAGGGCCTGCTGCCGGGCCTGGGCGACATCGAGCTCCTTCTGGATGGCCTTGACCTTCTTCCGGGCCTGCTCCAGCTGCTCCTGCAGTCCGGTCTGGGCCCCCGCCCCCGCCGGGGCGAGCAGCGATAGGGCCAGCGCGGCACCGAGGTACCGTCGCAGCCGAGGGGGAAGCACGCTTCTGGACCGGATCACAAGGCTCTACCCCTATACGAAAGATGTGACGAGTGTCAACTCCTGATCTCAGAGTGCGCGGGCAGGAGGGCCAACGCAAGCATCCTACCGGACGTCAATCGAGCTCGGTGCCGGGAAGGCCCAGGTCTCGGGCGATCAGGATCCGCTGGAGCTCGTTCGTTCCCTCTCCGATCTCCAGCACCTTGGCGTCCCGGTAGTAGCGGGCCACCGGGAACTCCTCGATGTAGCCGTAGGCGCCGTGGACCTGCAGGGCCTGCCGGGCGGCGTCCACGGCGATCTCGGTGGCGTGGAGCTTGGCCAGCGAGGCGGCTGCCTTGTAGGGGCGCCCCTGGTCCTTCAGCCACGCCGCCTTGTACACGACCAGTCGAGCCGTCTCCACGGCTCGCTTCATGTCGGCGATCTTGAACTGGATGCCCTGGAAGGCCCCGATGGGGCGGCCGAACGCCTCTCGCTCCTTCGCGTACTTCACGGACTCCTCGAGGCATCCCTGGGCCAGGCCCACGCCGAGCGCGGCGATGGCGATGCGCCCGTCGTCGAGGGTCGCCATGAACTGGGCGAACCCCTTCTCCCGATCCCCGAGCAGGTTCTCCTCGGGGACGCGGCAGTCGTTGAACGTGATCTCGTGGGTGTCGGAGGCACGCCAGCCGACCTTCCGGTAGGACCTCGATACCTCGAACCCGGGCGTGTCGGTGGGAACGACGATGGCCGAGATGACGCGCTCGCCGTCGTGCTCGTCGGTGACCGCCGTGATCGTCACCACGTTGGTGATCGAGGTCCCGGAGTTGGTGATGAACGCCTTCGACCCGTTGATCACCCACTCTTCGTCCTCGAGCCGCGCCGTCGTCCTTGTGGCCGCCGCGTCGGTCCCGCCCCCGGGCTCGGTGAGGCCGAACGCGCCGAGCGCCTCCCCCCGGCACATCGGGGCGAGCCAGCGCTGTTTCTGCTCCTCCGTCCCGAACAGGAAGATCGGGGTGGCCCCCAGGCCGACCGCGGCCTCGAGCGTGATGGCCAGCGACGAGTCGATGCGGGCGATCTCCTCGATGGCGAGGCACATCGTCAGGAAGTCGGCACCCTGACCCCCGTACTCCTCGGGGAACGGAAGGCCGAACAGCCCGAGCTCCCCCATCTGCTTGACGATGTCCATGGGGAGCTCCTCGGCCCGGTCCATCTCCTCGGCGCGAGGGGCGATGACCTCCTCGGCGAAGGCGCGGACGGCCCTGCGGAACTCCTCCTGCTCGTGGGTGAGGTCGAAGTCCATGGGGGAGCTCAGTGTAGCCGACGGGAATCGACACCTTGCGGCATCGGTGTCGCGCTGTGTAGGGTTCCCGGCCAGGGGGGACACGAGCGTGCTGCTCCATCCATCACACCGAACCGTCGACGACGTCGTGGCCGAGGTGCTCGACGTCCCTCGCGCCGACGTCACCGACGAGCTGGCCTTCCGAACGATCCCGCAATGGGACTCGCTGCGCCACGTCGAGCTGCTGCTGGCCCTGGAGGAGCACCTGGGGACGCCGATCGACGCCGAGCTGGTCGCCCGGCTGACCTCGGTCCGGGCCATCCGGGCCTTCGCCGGGCAGCCCGACGCGGTCCGTGCGCTGCCGGCCGCGTCGGCGCGAGGCGACACCATCGATGCGCCGCCGGTCGCTCGAGGACTGAGCGGCGTCGAGGTCGACGAGACCCAGATCTCCCACATCGATGGGGATGCGGGCCGGCTGACGTATCGGGGGATCGACGTCGGCGACCTCGTCGCACATTCCTCGTTCGAGGAGACGGCCTATCTCCTCCTCCACGGCGAGCTGCCGACGCTGACCGACCTAGGCATGTTCGAGCGGGAGCTCCTGGCCGCACGTGGGCTGCCCGAGCCGGTCCGGGCCATCCTGCGGACGCTTCGCGGCGCCCGGCCCATCGAGGCGCTGCGTACCGGCGTGTCGGCCCTGGCCGTCTTCGACGAGGCCGGCGGGAGCTCTCTCGAGGCCATGGTGCGATCGGGGATCCGCCTGCTCGGACAGGTGCCGATGCTCGTCGCCGAGCACCATGCGATGCGCAGCGGACGCCGGCTCCGATGGGACCCCACGCGTTCGCACGCCGGCCACGTTCTGACCATGCTGACCGGCAGAACGCCCACGGACCCCGAGATGGCCGCGTTCGATCGGACCCTGATCCTGCTTGCCGAGCACGGGGCCAGCGCCTCGTCGTTCGGGGCTCGGGTGACCATCGGGACGCGCAGCGACCTCCACGCCGCCCTGACCACGGCCATCGCCACCTTCGCCGGAACGCTCCACGGCGGGGCCATCGAGGGCGTGGCCGAGATGATCGAGGCCGTCGGGGAGCC
>DASQUI010000180.1:0-4880 GCA_035641375.1 Actinomycetota bacterium | reverse complement strand
TCGGACTTCGTGCGGACGTTCGGGATGCCCGGCGACGTTCCCCGGGCCACCCGTCATCTGTCCGGCGATCAGACGTACGCCATCGACGTCGGTAAGGTCGTCTGTCGCGACGGGGAGCGAGAGCGGGTGCGGTACTTCGCCAACGTCGCCCAGGCGGGGCTCGGCGCCGCCGTGGCGGCCCGGTCCGAGCGGTTCCGCCGGCTGGGCCGGTCCCGGTACTTCGTGGCGTTCTGGCTGGCCCTGGCCCGGCACAAGCCGTTCAAGGTCACGGTCCGAGCCGATCGGAAGAGCTACTACCATCGGGCCAACAACGTCGTCATCGCCAACTGCCAGTACTACGGCGGGGGTATGCGCATCAGCCCGCGGTCCTATCCCGGCGACGGTCTGTTCGACGTGCAGGTCAGCATCGGTCCTCGCGCCGAGGCGTTCACGCTGATCCCCAAGATCTACCGCGGCGAGCACGTGCCCCACCCCCGCATCAAGGAGCTGCGCGGGGCGCACGTCATGGTCGAGGCCGACCGGGCGTTGCCCGTCGAGGCGGACGGGGAGGTGCTGGGGACGACCCCTGCCACGTTCACGGTGCTCCATGAGGCCGTGCGCCTCAAGATCTAGCGGCCGATCAGGGCGAGAGTCGCTCGGCCAGGTACCGGAGCCCGATCGGATAGCGGTACTCGATCGCGGCGTGCGTGGCATCGAACAGCTCGAAGCGGATGTCGGTGACCCCGATGCCGGCCAGCGCCCGGCGGAACGCCTCGGCGCCGAGGTCCAGGTAGTACTCGTCGCGCCTGCCCGCGTCGATGTAGATGGCCCGCATGCCGCGCAACGCCTCGGCGCGCTGGGGGACCATCCGGACGGGGTCCCATGCCAGCCACCGGTCCCATACCTCGGGGATGAGCTCGCCCGTGTTGGTGTCGTAAGGGAGCTGGACGGTGCCGTCCTCGTCGGTCGAGTAGCAGGCCGCCATGCACCAGTCGTTCTGGAGGATCTCGTCCCAGTCCTTGGAGAACGCCGGGCGGCTCCGGAAGTCCTCCCAGAACTTCTCGTAGGAGCCGTCGTAGTGGTCGCGGAGGAATCGGGCGGACTCGCGAAACGCCGGCAGGTAGCACACCTCGAACAGCGCGTCGCCAGCGTGCGTGGCCAGCCCGCCGAACAGGTCGGGCCGGAGCATCGGCACGACCATGGCCCCGTAGCCGCCGCTGGACTTCCCGGAGATCCCCCGGTGTGCCGGCTCGGGGAGCGTCCGGTACCGCGCGTCGACCCACGGCACGATCTCGTCGCAGAGGTAGGTGAGGTACCGACCCGTTCCCGGAGAGTCGAGGAATTGGCTCCCGCCCAGCGACGTCCACGCGTCCACCCACACGACGACGCACGGCGGAGCCCCACCTGTGGCGAACAGCTCGTCGGTCAGCTCGGGGAAGTTGCGGCGGTACGCCGATCGGTTCCGCCACATGTCGAGCTGCCCGGTGAGCCCCTGGATGACATACACGGCCGGATATCGGCGATCGGGCTCGTCGTCGTAGCCTGGCGGCACATAGACCCACAGCGGCCGGTGGTGCGGATCCCCGAGAGGATTGCCGCGCAGGGCGTCGCTCTCGAAGACGTGCTCTTCGAACCGCCCGCGCACATCGAAGCTCCACGGCTCCACGGAATGGAGGCTAGCAGAGGCCCGTATGATGGTTGGCTCATGACCGCCGATCGCCTCCAGCGTGCCGCCGACCAGGCCGGGCAGGCCCGGTTCGACGCCCTGATCGTGGCCCCCTCCGCCGACCTGGTGTACCTGACCGGGTACGACCCACCGCCGCTCGAGCGGCTGACGTGCCTGATCGCTCGGCCCGGACGTTCCCCCGTCCTTCTCGTTCCGGAGCTGGAGGGGCCGCTGGCCGAGTCGCGCCGGATCGGCTCGCTGGCCGAGATCGTCACGTGGCGCGAGACCGACGACCCATACGACCTGGTCCGCCGTCTGGTCGGCAAGGGACGACGGGTGGCGTGCTCGGAGCGGATGTGGGCCCTCCACCTCATCGGCCTGCAGCGGGCCCTTCCGCAGGCCGGGTTCGCCTCGGCGTCGCGCATCCTCGGGCCGCTCCGGGCGGTGAAGGACGCCGACGAGATCGGCCGGCTGGGTCGCGCAGCCCGGTACGCCGACGAGGTGTTCGGCCGGATCACCCGCAGTGGCCTCGAATCCGCCACCGAGCGCGACGTGGCCCGGCGACTGGGCGACCTCCTCCTGGAGATGGGGAACGACGCGATCACGTTCACGATCGTCGGCTCCGGTCCCAACGGAGCCTCCCCCCACCACCAGGCGGGGGAGCGCACCATCCAGGCCGGCGACGCCCTGGTTATGGACTTCGGGGGGCGGGCCGCAGGGTACTGCTCCGACATCACCAGGACCGTGGCCGTGGGCCGGGCCGACCCCGAGGTCCGGGAGGTTCACGACGTGGTCCGCGAGGCCCAGGACCGGGCCCTCCGCGCGGTGCGCCCCGGCGTGGCGGCCCAGGAGATCGATCGCGCCGCGCGGGAGGTGATCGAGCAGGCCGGCTACGGCGACCGGTTCGTGCACCGCACCGGCCACGGCATCGGGCTCGAAGAGCACGAGCAGCCGTATCTGGTCGAGGGGAACGAGGAGCCTCTCCGGCACGGGATGTGCTTCTCGATCGAGCCGGGCATCTACCTGCCCGGCCGGTTCGGCGTCCGCATCGAGGACATCATCGCCGTGACCGACGACGGCGGCCGGTCATTGAACCGAGCCTCGCGCGAGCTCGAGGTCGTCCCGTAGCTCGTGCTAACCTACGCTTTGGTAGGTTCGTCGTCGGCATCCCGAGGAGGAAGCAACCGATGTCCGTGATCCAGATCCCCGACGAGCTCGTCGACCTGCGTGCCTCGCTGCGGCAGTTCGTCGACCGGGAGGTGCGCCAGCGCGAGGACGCCCATCGCCAGGAGATCCAGGAAACGGGGACGTTCGCGGCGCGGCGGGACGTGTGGCAGCAGATCCGGCGGGCCTCCGCCGAGGCCGGCTTCTTCACGTTGCACATGCCCGAGGACCTCGGCGGCGCCGGACTCTCGTACCTCGGGCAGGTCCTCCTCTTCGAGGAAGCCACCCGGCACGGGCACGTCACGGCGACGGGTGAGGCCGTGTTGCCCATCGTCACGGGCCCGACGCCGATCTACGTCGACTGCACCGACGAGCAGAAGGACCGCTTCCTCAAGCCCCTGATGACCGCGGAGAAGTCGACGTGCTTCGCCCTGACCGAGCCGGAGGCCGGCTCAGACGCCACCCGCATCCGCACCCGGGCCGAGAAGGCCGACGGGGGCTGGGTGCTGAACGGCAGGAAGCACTTCATCAGCGGCGGCGATGTCGCCGATTTCGCTCTCGTGTTCGCGGTGACCGACTCGGAGAAGCGGGCCCAGGGCGGCATCACCGCGTTCTTCGTGGAGTCGGACACGCCGGGCTACTCGGTGACGCGTCAACAGAAGACGATGTCCCCGTACCAGAATCCGGTCGAGCTCACGTTCGAGGACTGCCGGGTCGGCGACGATCAGGTGCTGGGCAAGGTCGGGTTCGGCTTCTACTCGGCGGTCAAGGGGATCAACGGCGCCCGGCTCCAGATCGCCGCCACCGCTCTGGGGATCGCCTCGAACCTGCTGGAGCGGATGACCGAATACGCCCAGAGCCGCATCGCTTTCGGGCGGCCCATCGGAGCCAACCAGTTCGTCCAGGGCATGGTCGTCGACTCGTACGCCGAGCTGGAGCAGGCCCGCCTGCTCGTGTACAAGCTCGCCGCCGACATCGACGACGGCGCCGACGGGCGCCGGGAGGCCGCCCTGGCCAAGCTCGCGGCCACCGAGATGGTGGGCCGGGTCGCCGACAGGTGCATCCAGGTCCACGGTGGCCAGGGGTACATGACCGAGCTGGGGCTGGAGGCGTGGTACCGCGACGTGCGGGCCATGCGGCTCTACGAGGGCACCTCGGAGATCCTCCGCGCCAACGTGGCCAAGACGCTGGGCCTGTCCGGCTAGGACGTCGTCGGCACGGGGAACCCGCGGGCCGGCCCGAGCACGCGCCACGTGGCGTCGATCTTGCGCAGGCGCCACACCTCGGTGAGGGTGCTGAGCCGCCCCCGGATGCTGAGCTCGGCCACGCCCTCCTTGAGGAGCATCTCCCGGACCTCAAAACCGGGATCGAGCCGGTCTCGGAGCGGGACCACGATCTCGCACCAGGAGTCCTGGGAGAACCGCCGCCGCACCGAGACGTCGAGCAGCGCGTAGCTCCCCGGGCAGTCCTCGTCGCGCAGCCGCTCGGCGAACGAGCGGAGCACCGGCCCAGGACCCTCGGTCTTGTTGAACAGGACCCAGATCAGCCCGGACGCCGACCCCACGGCGACGATGATGGCCACGATGAGCAGGGTGGTGGGGATGACCGGCCGCGGCCGGGGCGGGTAGCCATTCTCCGAGCCCACGTCGCCGGAAGCCTACCGGATGGGAGAGGGCCATCCGGGTATCCTTCGATCGTGAGCGCGACCGAGGTGCCGGGCGCGGCCGACGTGGTCGTCGTGGGTGGGGGAGTGATGGGAGCCAGCACGGCGTACCAGCTCGCTGTGCGGGACGCCGGGCGGATCGTCCTGGTGGAGCGGGAGGACTACCTGGGCGAGATGTCCACCGGGCAGTGTGCCGGCGGCATCCGCCACCAGTTCTCCACGGAGACGAACGTCAAGCTCTCCATCGAGTCGATCCGGATGATGGAGTCGTTCGAGGAGGAGCTGGGGCAGGACATCGAGCTCAACCTGTGCGGGTACCTGATCCTGCTGACCGAGGAGAAGGACCTCGACATCTTCCGGGGCAACGTCGAGCTCCAGCACCGGCTGGGGATCGAGACCCAGTGGCTC
>DASQUI010000179.1:0-5229 GCA_035641375.1 Actinomycetota bacterium | reverse complement strand
CGGCTCGGTGAGCCGCTGCTCCAGCCCGGCCCGCTGCTCGGGGGTCTCGGCCAGGCGGGCGTAGCGCGGGTCGCGCAGGCCGGACAGCAGCTCCACCTCGCGGAACTGCACGGACTGGAACCCGCTGGCCGGGTCGAGGTTGGACCGGAACTCCATGAAGTCCTGCGGGTCCATCGTCTCCAGCACCTCGATCTGCTCGCGCATCAGCCGCTCGATGGCATGAACGCGGGTCATGAGGTGGCGGGCCCGGGGCACGTTCCGCTCGAACATCAGCCGGCGGATGCTCTCCAGCTCGAACACGAGCTCCTTGAACCACAGCTCGTACGCCTGGTGGACGATGATGAACAGCAGCTCGTCGTGGGCGGGAGGCTTCGACAGACGGGTCTGTAGGTCGAGGAGCTCGCCGAGCCGGAGGTACGCGCCGTAGGACAGCGCGCCTTCCTCGCCGGACACCCGGCCCATCCTCCGCGTCTCGCGAGGTGGGTCGCTCATCGGATGGATTATGCCTCGCCTCCGTCCCGCCCGTGCCGCTCACGGCGCGACCCTTCGTCGATCTCGTCGCGGAGGGCCCCGAGCACCTCGAGCTCGATGAGGTCCTTGGGACGGCCGGCGGCGCGCTTCATACGGATGAGGTCGTCGATCGAGGCCACGGGCACGGTGATCCCATCGAGGTCCATGACGACGGCGGCCCGCTCCAGCTCCTCGAACCCCGCCACCCCGGCCGGGCTTGCCAGGCAGTCGAGCCCACCGGCGTCGGTCTCGAAGGTGAAGCGGTCCCCCGCGGCCAGCGAGGGCGCGTCGAGCTGGAACGGAACGTCCTCCGGGGCACCGCGCAGCCGTGCGTCCAGGCCCCGCAACGCCCCGGCCAGGCGTTCCAGGTTCGGCGTGGAGCGTTCGTAGCAGGCATCGACGTCGTTGGTCACGGTGGTCGAGCCGTGCAGCCGTCCGGCCAGACCCCCGATGAGCACGAACCGAACCTCGTGCTCCACGAGGGTTCGGATCGTCCGCAGGAAGTCGAAGCCGCTCATCGGCCACCGCCGACGAGGGCGACCAGCGATCGGGCCTCCGCCGCGGCGCGGTCCAGCCGCTGCCTGGGGGACAGCTTCAGCAGGTCGCGGAAGCCGGTGCGGTCGATGCCGCGCCCCGGCCGGGGAAGGGCTTCCAACCCCTCGCCGCACGCGGCCAGGAATCGGTCGAGCGTGGCCACGGTGGGCACCACCGCGGCCGACTCGATCTTGGCCACGTGCGATTGGGGCACGCCGAGGCGGCGGGCCAGACGGCGCTGCGTCAGCCCGGCGCGGCGGCGAGCAGACCGGAGGAGACGTCCCGGGTCCATAGGCTCATGATACCAAAGACGGTATCATCCGGACCTGAGCGCATCGCGGTGCTCATCGGACCACGGCTGGGGCTTCCCGTCATCCCCGACGAGCACGGCCGTGTAACGGCCGTCGGCGGCCAGGTCCCCGTGATGGCGGACCTCGAAATGGAAGTCCACCGAGGACGCCTTGACCCCGGTGACCTCGACGTGGACCTCGACCTCGTCCCAGAACCGCAAGATCGTGCGGTAGTCGACCTCGATGTGGACCCGCGGGACCCGGCTGATGATGTCCTGGAGGATCCCCAGCCGGTCCATGAGCTCGTTCTCGGTCTCCTCGATCCATCGGAGCACCACGGTGTTGTGGTACCAGCCGGAGGCGTCGGTGTCGGCCCACTGCACCCGACGCGTCGACGTGATGGAGGCGGCCACGGCGCACATCTTCGCACGGAGGGCCTGGTGTACCCTCGTCGCCGATGCGCGTCGGCATCGGCCTGCCCAACGGGATCCCCGGCACCGATGCTTCGGTCCTGCCCGAGTGGGCCCGGCGGGCGGAGCAGCGCCCCTTCACGAGCCTCGGCGTGATCCATCGCGTCGCCTACGACGCCCACGATCCGTTCGACTCGCTGGCCGCGGCGGCCGAGGTCACCGAACGCCTCCGCCTGGTGACGATGGTCGTCATCGCGCCGCTGCTGGCCACCGAGGTCCTGTCCGAGCGGGCCGACGCCGTGCACGGCGCGGCGGCCGGGCGTCTGGTCCTCGGCATGGGCGTGGGGGCGCGGACCGAGGATTACGAGGCCGCCGGAATGCCCCACCGGGGCCGCGGCGAGCGCTTCGACGAGCAGCTCACCGACCTGCGCGACCGCTGGGATGGAGAAGGACCGACGGTGCTCGTGGGAGGGACCGACGATCGCGCCTTCGCCCGCGTGGCCCGGCACGCCGACGGCTACGTCCACGGCGGCGGCCCGCCGCGGGCGTTCACCCGCGCCGCGCAGAAGGCCCGGGCGGCGTGGATCGATGGCGGTCGCCCCGGTGAGCCGAAGCTGTGGGGTCAGAGCTACTTCGTCCTCGGCGACGAGGCCACCGTGGAGCGGGCCCGCGCCTACATGCTCGACTACTACGCCTTCACCGGGCCGTTCGCGCAGCGCATCGCCGAGGGCCTGCTGACCACGCCGCAGGCCGTGGCCGGTCAGCTCCGCGGCTACGCCGAGGCGGGGTGCGACGAGCTGGTCCTGCTGCCGGCGGTGAACGACCTCGACCAGGTCGAGCGGCTGGCCGAGGCGCTGTGATGCGGATCGTCGTGGTCGGCGCCGGTCCGGCCGGGCTGTACGCCGCGCTCCTGCTGAAGAAGGCCGACCACCGACACGACATCAGCGTCGTCGAGCGCAACCCCGAGGGGGCGACGTACGGCTGGGGCGTGGTCTTCTCCGACCGCACCCTCGGGGAGTTCCGCGAGGCCGATACCGCCACGTACGCCAGGATCACCGAGGGCTTCGTCCCGTGGGACGCGATCGACGTCCGCTTCAAGGGGGAGGTGATCCGTTCGGGTGGCCACGTCTTCGCCGGGATCGCCCGGAAGCGACTCCTGGCGATCCTGGTCGAGCGATGCCGCGAGCTGGGCGTCGAGGTCCGGTTCGAGACCGAGATCGCCGACCCGTCCGAGCTGTTCGACGCGGACCTCGCCGTGGGGGCCGACGGGGTGCGGAGCCTCGTCCGCGAGACGTGGCGGGACCGCTTCCGCCCCCGCCTGTCCGAGGGCCGGGCCCGCTACATCTGGTTCGGGACACCGCTGGCCCTGGACTCGTTCACGTTCTCGTTCCGCGAGAGCGAGCACGGGCTGTTCCAGGCCCACGCCTACCCGTTCGACGGGACGCTGAGCACGTTCATCGTCGAGTGCCGCCAGGAGGTCTGGCAGAGAGCCGGCCTCGACGGGGCCGACGAGGCCGACAGCATCGCATTCTGCGAGAAGCTGTTCGCCGACGACCTGCGCGGCGCGCCGCTGCTCTCGAACAACTCGAAATGGATCCGGTTCGTCACCGTCCGCAACGCGACGTGGCACCACGCCAATGTCGTCCTGATCGGCGATGCCGCCCACACCGCGCACTTCTCGATCGGCTCCGGCACGAAGCTGGCCATGGAGGACGCCGTCTCCCTGGCCCGGGCGTTCGAGGAGCGCGGCGACGATCTCGACGCCGCCCTCGCCAACTACGAATCCGAGCGGAAGCCCATCGTCGAGCGGTTCCAGGAGGCCGCCGCGGAGAGTCGCTCCTACTTCGAGGAGACCTCCCGGTGGCTGCACCTCGAGCCGCAGCAGTTCGCCTATCACCTGCTGACCCGGAGCGGGCGCATCGACTACGACGTGCTTCGGCTCCGCGATGCGGCCTACGCGGACGGCGTGGACCGCTGGTTCGGGCGGGCCACGGCGGGCGTGGCCCCACCGCCGCTGTTCACCCCGATCGAGCTCGCCGGGCTCCGCCTCCGCAACCGCGCCGTGGGGCGGACCGGGCGGGAGGTGCCCGGCGCCGGGCTGGTGCTCACCGACATCGTTGCCGTCTCGCCGGAGGGGCGAATCACGCCGGACGACGTCACGGCACACGACGAGGGACGCTTGACCGAGATGGCCAGGGACATCCACGCCACTGGGGCGGCGGCGGGGTTACGGATCGGCCACGCCGGGCGGCGCGGAGCGACCCACCCCCGGACGAACGGCCTGGACCGGCCACTCGGCGCGGACGGCTGGGAGCTGCTGGCCCCGTCGGCCGAGTCCTACACCCCCCGTACCGCCGTCCCTCGGGCCATGACCGACGACGACAGGGAGCGCGTGCGGGAGGCCTTCGTCGCCGCCGCCGCGGTCGGTCGGGCCGTCGGGTTCGACCTCCTCGAGGTCCACATGGCCCACGGCTACCTGCTGGGCAGCTTCCTGTCCCCGCTGACCAACCCGGATCCCGATCGGATGCGATTCCCGCTCCAGGTCGTGGAGGCCGTGCGCGCGGCATGGGACGGACCGCTGGCCGCGGCCATCAACGCGACCGATTGGCATCCCGGTGGGCTCGCCGTCCCCGACGCCGTCGAGGTGGCCCGAGCGTTGAAAGAGCGAGGTGTGGACCTCATCGACGTGCTGGCCGGCTACACCGTTCCGCGGATGCGGCCCCGGTACGGCCCGGGGTTCCTGGCCCCGTACGCCGATGTCATCCGCAACGAGGCAGGGGTCGCCGTGCTGTCCGGCGGCGGGGTGGCGACCACGGGAACCGCCAACACGATGCTGGCCGCGGGCCGCGCCGATCTGGTCGTCCTCGACCCACCGCGATGAGCGTCCTGCGGGACGGCGGCTACGGCGGGTAGCTAGACGCCGACCTCGTAGGGCTGGCCGGGATCCCGGTCGAGTCCGTTGGCGATCTGCCACAGGGCCGCCAGGGCCTTGGTGGCGTTGGCCCGTGCGAACGGCGCCAGGTCGTCGCCACCGTCCCGAAGGATCTCGGCCAGCTGCTCGTAGCACGCCACGAGCTGCTGCTCTCGTTCGTTGAGCTCGGTCATGTCTCCCTCTTCTCCCCCTCGGTCCCGATGATGGTGCGTTCGTCGAGCAGGCGCTTCGCCTTCAGCTCGAAGCGCGGCAGCGTGCCGACGTCCACCTCCTTCACGGCGAAGCGCAGCCCCTCGTGTGACTCGCCCAGCTCCTTCTGGAGCTGGGCCAGGATGCGCTCCGACTCGGGGTCGCCCGGTGGGATCCCGGGGAGCTCGGCCAGGATCTCGATCTCGTCGCGGATCCCCTCGGCCGTGTACAGGTGGATCTGGAACTCGTCGATCTCGGGATGCTCGCGGATGATGGCCTCCACGGCCCGCGGATACACATTCGTCCCCCGGACGAGCTTCATGTCATCGACCCGGCCGCGGATGCCCCCGTCGTACAGGTCGAA
>DASQUI010000178.1:0-5369 GCA_035641375.1 Actinomycetota bacterium | reverse complement strand
ATCGTACTGCGCAACGTGGCCGGGGGGTGGCGCCTGTACACCCATCCCGAGGTCGCCGAGGTCGTGGAGCGGTTCATCCTGTCGTCGCGGCACACCCGGTTGACCAAGGCGGCGCTGGAGACGCTGGCCATCGTGGCGTATAAGCAGCCCGTCACCCGACACCAGGTCGCCGCGATCCGCGGCGTCAACTCCGACGGCGTCCTCAAGGCGCTCACCGATCGCGGGCTGCTCGAGGAGGTCGGCCGCGACGAGGGACCGGGGCGGCCGCTCCTGTACGGGACCACGCCGGAGTTCCTGGAGCGCCTCGGCCTCGCCTCGGTCAAGGACCTGCCGCCCCTCGCTCCGCTGTTGGGCGAGGGAGACGAGGACGACGGTGCCGGAGAGGCCGAAGCCGCCGGCGGCGGCTGAGCCGGAGCGGCTGCAGAAGGTCCTGGCGCGCGCCGGCCTCGGGTCGCGCCGGGCCTGCGAGGAGCTGATCCGCGACGGCCGGGTCACGGTCAACGGTGAGACCGCCGACCTCGGGCAACGGGTCGATCCGGCCGCGGACCGCGTCGAGGTCGACGGCGGAGTCGTCCCGATCAACCCGGAACTGGCGTACTTCGCGTTGAACAAGCCGGCCGGCGTGGTCACGACGGCGCGCGACCCGCAGGGACGCCCCGACGTCTCCTCGTACTACCCGCGCGGCGTCCGGGTGTTCCCGGTGGGGCGCCTCGACCGCGAGACCGAGGGGCTGCTCCTGCTGACGAACGACGGGGAGCTGGCCAATCGGCTGACTCACCCGCGGTACGGCGCCGAGAAGGAGTACCTGGCCGAGGTGGACGGAGACGTCGGCGACCGGCTCCTGCGACGGTTGGAGCGCGGCGTCGACCTGGAGGACGGGGTGGCTCGAGCGGTGTCGGCGCGTCGGGCCGGCGCGTCCGGCGGCCGCAGCGCGGTGCGGATGGTCATGGCCGAGGGGAAGAAGCGGGAGGTGCGCCGGATGCTGTCCGAGGTCGGGCTGACGGTGCGCCGACTCGTCCGGGAGCGGGTGGGGCCGCTGCGTCTGCGCGAGCTTCCTCCGGGAAGCGTCCGCGAGCTGTCGGCGGATGAGGTTCGTGCCCTGTACCGTCACGTCGAGAAGGCCGAGCGACGGGCCCGGGGGAGGAAGCGGTGATCGAGAAGACCGGCCCGGTGGTGGCCATCGACGGCCCGGCCGGCGCCGGGAAGACCACGCTGGGCCGCCGCCTGGCCGAGGCGCTGGACCTCCCGTTCATCACCACCGGGGTGATGTATCGGGCCGTGGCTCGGGCGGCCTTGGATGGCGGCGTGGACGTCGAGGACGAGACCACGCTGGCCGAGCTGGCCGGCGGTCTGGCGTTCTCGGTGTCGGCCACGGGCGCCCCGCCCGAGCTCCTGGTCGCTGGGGCCCCGCCGGGGGAGGAGCTGCAGGCCAGCGAGGTCGAGGCGGTGGTCTCGGTGGTAGCCCGGCATCCAGAGGTGCGCGAGGTGCTGCGGGCGC
The DNA here is from genome assembly GCA_035641375.1 of Actinomycetota bacterium. Lineage (GTDB taxonomy): Bacteria > Actinomycetota > UBA4738 > UBA4738 > CALAEC01 > DASQUI01. The sequence continues at coordinate 3,871 of DASQUI010000178.1, read as the reverse complement.
AGCAGCGCCGCCTCGGCGTCCCCGGGTGCGTGATGGAGGGGCGCGACATCGGCACGGTGGTCTTCCCGGATGCGGACGTGAAGGTGTTCCTGGGGGCCGACCCGGAGGAGCGGGCCGGTCGCCGGATCGTCGAGCGGGGCGCGGGGGGGAGCGGGGACCTCGCGGGGGCGTTGGCTCGCCGGGACGCGCTCGACGCCACCACGAACCCGCTGCGTCCGGCCGACGACGCGCACGCCGTGGACACGACGGGTCGCACCGAGGACGAGGTCTTCGACGACGTCCTGGCGCTGCTGCAGGAAGCGCTGGGATGAGCACCCTGGCGGAACGGCGCTCGTCCCGGATCCCGGTGGTGGCCCTGGTCGGCCGGCAGAACGTGGGGAAGTCGACGCTCCTGAACCGGTTCCTCGGGGCGCGCGAGGCCATCGCTCACGAGGAGCCCGGCGTGACCCGCGATCGCGTCGAAGCGGAGGTGGAGTGGCGGGGCCGCCGGTTCACCGCGGTCGATACCGGCGGGTACGTGAAGCGGGCCCGGGGGATCGAGGAGCTCGTGGCCCGGCAGGCCGACCGGGCCACCGCCCAGGCCGATCTCGTCGTGCTCGTCGTCGACGCGGTGACAGGGGTGCAGGAAGAGGACGCCGCGTTGGCCCGGCAGCTTCTGCGGGCACGCGCTCCGGTGCTCGTGGTGGCCAACAAGGTCGACGATACGAAGCAGGAGCCCCAGGTGGCCGAGTTCCACCGCCTCGGGCTGGGGGAGCCGCTCCCCGTGTCGGCCCTCCACGGCCGGGGCTCCGGCGACGTCCTCGATCGGATCCTGGATCTCCTTCCCGAGGAGAGCGAGGCCGAAGAGACCGTCGACACCGAGGATCGCTCCTTCGCCGTGGTCGGCCGGCCCAACGTGGGGAAGTCGTCGCTGTTCAACCGGTTGGTCGGAGAGGAGCGGGCGGTGGTGTTCGAGGAGGCCGGGACGACGCGCGACGCCGTCGACTCCGTGGTCGAGTGGTCGGGGGAGCGGATGCGGTTCGTCGATACCGCCGGGTTCCGGCGGCCCTCTCGCGCCCAGGGCATCGAGTACTACGGGTACGTGCGGTCGGTGCAAGCCATCGATCGCAGCCACGTCGTCGGCCTGGTGCTCGACGCGTCCCAAGGGGTCACCACCGAGGACAAGAAGATCGCCGCCCGGGTCGAGGAGGCGGGGCGAGGATTCGTGGTCGTGGCCAACAAGTGGGACCTGGTGCCGACGGAGGAGCGGGCCGAACGGTTCGCCGACATCCGCGAGAAGATCGAAGTGTTCCCGCGCGTGCCCCTCCTGCGAACCTCGGCGCTGACCGGCGCCGGCGTGGGCAAGGTCGTGCCGGTGCTGCTCGAGGTCCACGCGGCCTGGATGCGCCGTGTGCCGACGGCGGAGGTGAACCGGGTCATCCAACGGGCCCAGGCGGAGCACCCACCGCCGCGCGGCGGGGGCCGGCTGCAGTACGCGACGCAGGTCTCCGCGGCTCCGCCGAGGTTCGTCGTCTTCGCCACGGGTGCCCAGCACTCGCCGTCGTATCGACGGTTCCTGGAGCACCGCTTCCGCGACGCGTTCTCGTTCGACGGCGTGCCCATCCGCATCTCGTTCCGGGGCAAGAAGAAGCGCCGCCGCTAGCTCGTGGAATCAGCCGCTGCATCATCGATTCCTCTCACGACCTCGGGTTCAGGATTCGATAGACTTGGCGCACAGACGGTACGGGCCGTGGCGCAGCTTGGTTAGCGCGCATGACTGGGGGTCATGAGGTCGCCGGTTCGAATCCGGCCGGCCCGACAAAAAGGCCGCAGTCCGAAGCGATCCCGATTCGCCGGGCTCGCCATTGATCCACCGTCCGGGCGTGCGTGTTCCTGGACATGGACTACTCCCTCCCTCAGTAGTTCCACCCTGCCAGACGTCTCGCGCGTTCGGGTCAGGGCGAAGCCAACGGTCCGCAGCGGACCCGGCGAGACTGGCGACGACCGGCCCAGAGTCGGCGGTGTGATGTGAACCCACGCCTGTGGAGGATCCGGTCAATCCCCGGATGCGAACGAGAGGGGGCGGGCCTGGGCCCGCCCCCTCGTCGCGTCGTCCCGCTACCCGATGGTGAACTCCTGGGTTTGCGGGTTGAGGTGACCGAGCTTGGTGGCGCCGGCTACCCTGGCCGAGCTCAGCCTCCAGGTGGTGAATCCGCGGGTGATGTCGGATTCGTAGATGATCCCGTCGTACCAGTACGAAGACCAGTCGCCTCCGACGACCAGAGAGGTTGTCGAGAGGGGGGCGGGGTCGGCGTAGGCGATCTCCACCGCGCTCGCGGGGTTGGTGAAGTCCACGACGCTGATCCCGGACTGGTAGTTGCCACTGACCACCACGTCGCGCTTGGCGTGGGGCACGACGTTGTAGTTGTGGATCGTGCAGTTCTCCGTGCTCGTCTGGGGACGCGGCAGCACCCACCGGCCGAGCTCGGCGCCGGTCCTGGCCTCGAAGAAGAACATCGTCTTGTTCACTTCGGGGCTGGTGGCCTGGCACTGCGCCTGGCCCCCGCCTCCCGGCTCGTGCCCGAAGATGAGGGTCTCGCCGTCCCAGCTGAAGGACGCCGAGTGGCCGATGCTCACCCCGGCCACGGGCTTCGAGTAGAGCAGGGCGGGATCCACCAGGGACCCGCCGTCGGCGGGATCCATGCTCCACACGGAGAACCCGTTCCCCCCGGCGCAACTGGCCAGCATGGCGTCGCCGAGGATCACCCCGGTGTCGTGGCAGGAGCGAGGCGCCACCGTGTTGAGGGCGACCGTACCGGTGGCGGGTAGGCCCGCCTTGATCGTTGCCCCGTCGGCCTGGGACACCATCACTGAGGGGATCGTGATCGTGGGATCTTCACCGCCCATGGTGCCCGGGACGCCGGGTGCGTTGTTTGCCACGATGACGGCGCTGGCCCCTGCGGCCTGTGCGTTGGCCACCTTCACGACGAAGCCGCAAGTCCCCCGGTCGATCAGCGCGATCGCTCCGGCGGCCAGCGCGAACGACTCGCACCCGTCCGTCACGGTGTCGGTGCCGTCGTTCACCAGGACGACCTCGCCGGCGATGCCGGACGCGGGCGGCAGAGGGCCGAACGCGGCGCCGCTGGCGCCGTAGACCCCGGCCGCCGAGGAGGGTGCGTCGATGGTGACCAGGTTCGGGAGGCCGCCGCCGACCGATGGGTCGCCCGACGGCTCGAACCGCAGGAGCGCGGCGTTCTGGGGTGCGTTCAGGGGAACCTCCACGATGTCGATCCCCGGGTTCGCGCCGCTGGACGCCGAGTTGTACACGAGCAACCGATTATTGGCCAGGTCCGGGACCCCGGTGGCCGTGTGGGATCCCTGTACCAGGTCGACCGAGGCCACCAGGTCCGGGTCTGCCGGATTGCTGACGTCGAAGACGTGCAGCCCTTCGAACCCCGGCGGGACGAAGTCGCCGTCGCAGGAGCTGCCGGCCGCGCCGGTGTTCGAGTTCCAGGAACGGACCAGGATGTGCCGCCAGATGATCACGTCGCCCTGGTTCCCAGCGGTCGATCCCGGTGCGCAATCCGCGTAGTTGTTGAGCTCCACCGGGTTGTCGACCTCCGTGATGTCGATGATCCGGAAGCCCTCGTACGTGCCCTGGTAGGCCGTCTTCCCCCAAAACGCCAGATCAGAATTGAAGCGCCCGCCCTGGGGGATGCGCGCCGAGTGGCCCAGCGGGTGCATGTTCGGGGTGTAGGTGAAGGTGCTCACCTCGGGGGGCGGGGGCTCCTGGGCCGCCGCCGTCAACGGCAGCGCCAGCAGACCCGCCATCGTTCCGATGAGCACGGTCATCCGTATCGGTCGTTTCACTGCTGCTCCTCCCTCGCTGAAG
>DASQUI010000177.1:0-15195 GCA_035641375.1 Actinomycetota bacterium | reverse complement strand
CGGGGCGCGCGTAGATGGCCGTCGGCTCGAGGAGGATGTCGGCCAGGGGACCACCGGCCCACGAGGGTGCGTCATCGAGATCGACGTCCTCGAACAGCCGGCGGACCAGGCTGAACCCGTTGGCGTGCAGCCCGGTGCTCGGAAGCGCGACGAGCGCGTCGCCGTCGCGCACACGGCTCGGCCCGAGGAGCTCGTCACGGGCGGCCAGCCCCACGCAGAACCCGGCCAGATCGAGCCGGGAGCCCACGCCGGGGTGCTCGGCGGTCTCCCCGCCGAGGAGCGCGCACCCCGCTCGGCGGCAGCCCTCCGCGATCCCACCGACGATGGCGGCCACCTCTTCGGCGACCAGCCGGCCGACGGCGACGTAGTCCAGGAAGAACAGCGGCTCCGCGCCGGTGCACACGACGTCGTTGGCGCACATCGCCACCAGGTCGATACCGATCGTGTCGAGCCGGCCGAGCTGCCGGGCCAGGTCGAGCTTGGTGCCCACACCGTCGGTGGCGGCGGCGAGCACCCGGCCATTCCCGATGTCGAAGAGCCCGGCGAACCCGCCGATGCCCTCCACCACCTCCGGGCGGCTGGCCCCGGCGGCGACTCCTCGGATCAGATCGACGGCCTTCCGGGCGGCGTCGAGGTCAACGCCGGCCCTGCGGTAGGCCTCGCTCATGGGGAGCTACTCCCGCGGCTCGAGCAGATGCTTCGTCGGTGCCTGCTCCGGTACGGGGATCGGGTACTCGCCGTCGAAGCAGGCGCGGCAGAAGTCGCCGCCCTCCGCGCCGGTGGCCTCGATCAGCGACGGCAGCGTCAGGTACGCCAGCGAGTCCGCCGCGATGAACTCGCGGACCTCGTCGATCGAGAGGTCGGAGGCGACCAGCTCCTGGCGCGTCGACATGTCGATCCCATAGAAGCACGGCCACCTGATCGGCGGGCTGGTCACGCGGAGGTGCACTTCCATGGCACCCGCTTCGCGGAGCAGCTGCACGATCTGCCGCGTCGTCGTTCCCCGGACGATGGAGTCGTCGACGACGACGAGCCGCTTCCCCTTGATCACGTCGGGGACGGGATTGAGCTTCAGGCGGACGCCGAGCTGACGCAGGCTGGTGCTGGGCTGGATGAACGTCCGGTGGACGTAGCGGTTCTTCATCAACCCCTCGGCGAACGGGATGCCGCTGGCCTCCGCGTACCCCTGTGCCGCCGAGCTGGCGGTGTCGGGGATGGGGATGACGAGGTCGGCATCGACGGGCGCCTCCTCGGCGAGACGGCGCCCCATCTCCCGCCGGGCCCGGTGCACGGTCGTGCCGTACAGCTGCGTGTCGGCACGAGCCAGGTACACGAACTCGAACAGGCACAGCGCCTTCCGGGGGCTCGGCGCGAACCGCGCCGACCGCAGGCCGCGGTCATCGACCATGACCAGCTCGCCGGGCTCGACGTCGCGGACGTACGCGGCCCCGACGATGTCGAGCGCCGCCGTCTCGGAGGCGAAGCAGAATCCGCTGGGAAGCCGACCGATCACCAGCGGGCGGATCCCGTGCGGATCGCGACACGCATAGACGGTTCGCTCATCCATCAGCAGGAACGAGAAGGCACCCTTCAGGGTGGGAAGGACGCTGAGCGCCGCCGCCTCCAGTCCCTCCCCGGACTGGCGGGAGAGGAGCGTGGCCACCAGGTCGGTGTCGCTGCTGGCCCCCTTCTGCGCGCCGACCCGCTCGGCCAGCTCGCGCGTGTTCACGAGGTTGCCGTTGTGCCCCAGGGCCATCGATCGCAGCCCGTCGGTCTTGAACGCCGGCTGGGCGTTCTCCCACGTGGTCGAGCCGGTGGTCGAGTACCTCGTGTGCCCGATGCCCAGATCTCCCTGCAGGGTCGAGAGCGTCCGCTCGTTGAACACCTGGGAGACCAGGCCGAGCTCGCGGTAGACGAGGATGTTGGCCCCATCGGAGACGGCGATGCCGGCGGACTCCTGACCGCGATGCTGGAGGGCGTAGAGCCCGAAGTAGATCAGGCGCGAGACGTCCTCACCGGGGGCCCACACCCCGAAGAGACCACATTCTTCCTTGGGACTGTCCCCTCCCACGTGAGGAGATGGTAGCACCGGCTCAGCCCGCCTCGGCCCGGGAGAGCAGCAGATCCGGGATCGCCGACTCGTACACGTGGCGGGCCTCGGCCACGGTCAGCTCGACGTCCTCGATGACCATGCGCGGGCCGCCCGTCTCTCCCAGCCTGGCCACCGGGACGCCGTGCTCGTTCCCGAGCGCCTCGAACGCCTCGACGTTCTCGGGCACCACCGAGACGACGGCGCGCGACGCGGACTCGCTGAACAGCGCAAGGTGGGCCGGGAGGTCGCCGGGGAGCGCGACGGCGAACCCCGTCTCCCCGCCCAGGGCCAGCTCGGCCAGGGCCACGGCCACCCCGCCGTCGGCGCAGTCCTGGGCGGCGGCGAGGACGTTGCGGCTGGCGGCATCGACGAGCAGCCGGTGCAGCGCCGCCTCTCGCTCGAAGTCGAGACCGGGCGGCATGCCGCTCACTTTCCCCAGCATCACCTCGGCGTACTCGGACCCTCCCACCTCGGCGAACGTCTCGCCCAGCAGGTACACGACCTGCCCGGGGCCGAACGCCGGCCGCGGCGACAGGCGGTAGTCGTCGATAACGCCGAGCATGCCGACCACCGCCGTCGGCCAGATCGCCGAGTCGCCGGTCTCGTTGTAGAAGCTCACGTTCCCGCCGGTGACCGGCGTCCCCAGGGCGCGGCAGGCGTCGCCCATGCCCCGGACGGCCTCGGCGAACTGCCACATCACCTCGGGCCGCTCGGGGTTCCCGAAGTTCAGGCAATTCGTGATGGCTAGCGGGCGGGCGCCGGCGCAGGCCACGTTCCGGGCCGCCTCGGCCACGGCGTGGGCAGCGCCCAGGTATGGATCGAGATGGCCGTATCTCCCGTTGCCGTCGGTCGAGAGCGCCACCGCGCGCATGGTCCCCTCGAGGCGAAGCACCGCCGCCGAGGCCCCCGGGCCGGCGATCGTGTTCCCCTGCACAATCGAGTCGTACTGTTCGGTGACCCATCGCTTGGAGGCGACGTTCGGCGAACCCAGCACGCGCAGGACCGCCCCGCGGAGGTCGCTCGGCGGGTTGGCGTACGCAGGATCGTCGGCGTTCAGCTCCTCCAGCCGCGGCGGCGCCTCGAGCGGGCGGCGGTACTCGGGCCCATCGTCGGCCAACGAGCGAGCCGGGACCTCGGCCACGATCGTGTCGCCGAGAACGGCACGGATGTTTCCCGTATCGGTGACCCGGCCGACGACGGCGGACACCAGCCCCCACTTCTCGCACACCGCTCGCACCTCATCGAGCTCCTCCGGGCGGACCACGGCCAGCATCCGCTCCTGAGATTCGGACGTCAGGATCTCGAACGCGGCCATCCCCGGCTCCCGCAGCGGCACCGCGCCGAGGTCCAGATCGGCCCCGGTGCCAGCCCGGGCTGCCGACTCCGACACCGCGCACGTCAGGCCGGCCCCGCCCAGGTCCTGCAGCCCCACCAGGAGTCCGGCGTCGATCAGCTCCATGCACGCCTCGATCAGCAGCTTCTCGTAGAAAGGGTCCCCGATCTGCACGCTGGGGCGCTGCTCCTCGGACGTCTCGTCGAGCGTCCGCGACGCCAGCACGCTGACGCCGCCGATGCCGTCGCGCCCCGTGTGCGCCCCGATCAGCACCAGGAGGTTCCCGACCCCCTCGGCCCGGGCCCGCACCAGCCGGTCGGCCGGGGCCAACCCGACGCACATGACGTTGACGGTCGGGTTCTGGGTGTGGGCCACGGCGAACTTCACCTCGCCGCCGACCGTGGGGACGCCGATCGAGTTCCCGTACTGCCCGATCCCTGCGACGACGCCGCCGAGCAGCCAGCGGTTGTGGGCCTCCTCGAGCGGCCCGAACCGCAGCGGGTCGAGCAGGGCCACCGGACGAGCCCCCATCGACAGCACGTCGCGGATGATGCCGCCCACGCCCGTGGCGGCGCCCTGGAACGGCTCGATGGCCGACGGGTGGGAGTGGGACTCCAGCTTGAACACGCACGCCAGCCCATCGCCGATATCGACCACACCGGCGTCCTCGCCCGGGCCGACCAGGACCTGTGGACCATCGATGGGCAGGGTGCGCAGGTGGACCTTGCTCGACTTGTACGAGCAGTGCTCCGACCACATGGCCGCGTACATGGCCAGCTCGGCGTCGTTGGGCTCCCGGCCCAGGGTGGACTCGACCTTCTGGAACTCGTCGTCGGTGAGGCCCAGGTCCCGATACGGGGGCTGGGTCACGTGGCCGCGCCCACCAGGGACGACAGCAGCGATTCGAACAGCGTCTGACCGCCGACCGGGCCGACATCGGGATCGACCGCATGCTCGGGGTGCGGCATCAGGCCGACGACGTTGCCGGCGTCGTTCCGGACACCGGCGATGTTGCGCATCGCGCCGTTGGGGTTGGCGTCGGGGGTAACCTCGCCAAGCGCGGTGCAGTAGCGGAACACCACCTGCCCGTCGGCCTCGAGGCGTTCGAGCGCTGCAGCGTCGGCAACGTACTGCCCCTCGCCGTGCTTGATGGGAACCTCCAGCACGTCGCCGGGCTCGGCAGCCGCCGTGAACGGCGTCGACGCCGTCTCGACGCGAACGTGCACGCGGCGGTGGACGAACGTGAGCGTCCGGTTGCGGATCAGCGCTCCTGGAAGGAGCCCCGCTTCGCACAGGATCTGGAACCCGTTGCACACGCCCAGGACCGGGCGCCCGGCGGCAGCATGGGCACGAACCGCGTCCATGATCGGGGCGAACGCGGCGATGGCACCGGTCCGAAGGTAGTCACCGTACGCGAAGCCGCCGGGGAGGAGCACGGCGTCGGCCCCCCCCAGGTCGGTGTCGCGGTGCCACACCGCGATGCCCTCGCCTCCCATCTGGCCCACGGCCCGCAGCGCGTCGCGATCGTCGTTGGATCCCGGGAACGTGACCACGGCAACGGTCGGTGTGCTCACGTGGCCTCCTCCATCGACAGGATCCGGACGTCCTCGATCACCGGGTTGGCCAGCAACCGGGTGGCCACCTCCTCGGCGGTGTCGCGAGCAGCCTCCTCGCTGTCGCCCTCGACGGTGAGCTCGACCAGCTTCCCGACACGAACCTCGGAGACGTTCGTCCATCCCATCCGCGGCAGGGAGTCCTCCACCGTCTTGCCCTGGGGGTCGAGCAGGCCTTCCTTCAAGGTGACCAGAACCTCGAAGCGGCGCTTCACCGCGCTCCCATCCGTTCCAGGTAGGCCTCGAACGGCTCTCCGGTCACGCGCTCGTACGCCTCGACGTAGCGGGCCCGCGTGTTCTCGACCACGTCGTGGGGCAGCTCCGGGGGCGGCGGTTCGTGGTCCCAGCCCGATGCATCGAGCCAGTCGCGAACGTACTGCTTGTCGAACGACGGCTGCGCCCCTCCGGCGGCGTACCGGTCGGCCGGCCAGAACCGAGAGGAATCCGGGGTCAGCACCTCATCACACAGGATGAGCTCCTCGCCGGCGAAGCCGAACTCGAACTTGGTGTCGGCGAGGATGATCCCTCGCTCGGCGGCCACGTCGCGGGCGAACCCGTACAGGCTGAGGGTGAGCTCCTTGCACCGCTGGGCCAGGCCCTCCCCGACGATCTGAGCAGCCCGCTCCAGCGTGATGTTCTCGTCGTGGCCGGTCTCGGCCTTGGTGGCGGGGGTGAAGATCGGCTCGGGCAGCCGGTCGGACTCGACGAGCCCGCCGGGGAGCCGGATCCCGCACACGGTCCCCGCCGCACGGTACTCCTTCCACCCCGACCCGGAGAGGTAGCCGCGGGCCACGCACTCGATGGGAAGCATGCGAGCCTTCCTGACGAGCATCGAACGCCCGGCCAGCTCGTCGCGGTGCTCGCGGAACTCCCCCGGGAAATCGTTCGGTTCGGTGGACACGAGGTGATTGCCGACGAGGTCCTTCGTCCTGTCGAACCAGAACAGCGACAGCCCCGTCAGCACCCGGCCCTTGTCGGGGATCGGGTTGGGCAGCACGACGTCGAACGCCGAGATGCGGTCGCTCGCCACCATCAACAGGTGGTCCTCACCGGCGTCGTAGATGTCGCGGACCTTCCCCTGGGCGGCCATCTCCGCCAGCACGCTCATGGTGTCGCTCCCTCCGGGGAAGGCTCGGCAACGTCCAGCTTCTCCACGCGAGCGAACACCGCGTCGAGGTGCTCGAGTCGGGGCTCGAACAGCGCGTCGAGCTCCGCCTCCGAAAGCGGCATACGAGGGTCGCCGCGCAGCTCCGCCCGGAAGTCGGCGCCCCGGTCCCACGCGGCCGCCGCGGCCGTCTGCACGACGTCGTACGCCTCATCGCGTCCGAGGCCACGGTCGATCAACGCCAGCAGCACCGGCTGCGAGTAGACGAGGCCGCCCGAGGCGGCGAGGTTGGCCCGCATGCGGTCGGGGAAGACGTGAAGCCCGTCGATGATCCGCGTCATCAGATGGAGCTGGTAGTCGAGCAGGATCGTCGAGTCCGGGAGGATGACCCGCTCCACTGATGAGTGCGAGATATCGCGCTCGTGCCACAGCGCCACGTTCTCCAACCCCGCGTGGGCGTTGGCCCGGAGCAGCCGGGCGATCCCGGTGACCCGTTCGCACAGGATCGGGTTGCGCTTGTGGGGCATCGCCGAGGAACCTTTCTGCCCCTTCCCGAACGGCTCCTGGACCTCGCGCACCTCCGTGCGGGCCAGGTGGCGGACCTCGAGGGCCATCTTCTCCGCCGTCGCCCCCGCGACGGCCAGCGCGGAGAGGAACTCGGCGTGGCGATCTCGCTGCACGACCTGCGTGGCGGCTTCGGCAGGGGCCAGCCCGAGCTCGCGGCACACGTGCTCCTCGACGAGCGGGTCGACGGCGGCGTACGTTCCGACGACGCCGCTGACCTTCCCGACCGAGGCGACCTCACGGGCCCGGCGCATCCGCTCGCGGTTCCGGGCCAGCTCGAAGGCCCACACGGCAAGCTTGTGGCCGAACGTCGTCGGCTCGGCGATGACGCCGTGGGTCCGGCCGACGCACACGGTGTCCCGGTGCTCCAGCGCCCGGCGCTTCACCACGGACAGCAGCGTCTCCAGCCGTCCGAGCAGGAGGTCCGCGGCCGTGCGCAGCTGCACGGCCAGCCCCGTGTCGAGGAGATCGCTCGACGTCATGCCGAAATGGATCCACCGTCCCGGCTCCCCCACCGACTCCGCTGCGGCCTGGACGAACGCGGCGACATCGTGGTTAGTGACCCGCTCCAGCTCCTCGACCCGCTCCGCGGTCACGGTCGCTGCGCGGATCGCTTCCAGGTCGCTCTCGGGGACGTGTCCCAGCCTGGCCCACGCCTCACAGGCCAGGATCTCGATGCGTAGCCACGTGTCCAGGCGGGTCCGGTCCGACCACACCGCTCCCATCTCCGGCAGCGTGTACCGCGGGATCACCGCAGGCACCTCACGCCTTGAACCCCTCGGCCAGCGACTCCTTGAACTCGTGCAGGCGCTTGCGGACGTCTGCGTCGCGCACGGCGATGATCTGCGCGGCCAGGATGGCTGCGTTGACGCCCCCGTCGATGGCAACGGTGGCCACGGGGATGCCTCGCGGCATCTGCACGGTGGCGTACAGCGCGTCGACGCCCTCCAGTGCCCCGCCGGAGACGGGGACGCCGATCACGGGAAGCACGGTGCGCGCCGCCACGGCGCCGGCGAGGTGGGCCGCCATGCCGGCGCCGCAGATGATCACGACCAGCCCCCGCTCCTCGGCCGTTCGCGCGTACTCGTCGACCTGATCTGGGCTGCGATGCGCCGACATCACGTTGATCTCGTGCGGGACCTCGAGACGTTCGAGGATCGCCGCACCCTGCTGCAGGACCGGCAGGTCGGATGCCGATCCGACGAGGATGCCGACCAGCGGGGTTCCGTCAGGCACGGGCTGCCTCCTTGGCGATGTCCGAGCGGAGGTGCATCCCCTCGAAGGAGATGCCCGACGCGGCGTCGTACGCGCGGCGCCGCGCCTCCGCCAGATCCGTTCCCAGCGCGCTCACGGCCAGCACCCGTCCCCCCGCGGTCACCACTTTACCGTTCCGGAGGGCCGTTCCGGCGTGGAACACGTGCACATCTTCGAGCGAGGCCGCCTGGTCTAGCCCGCGGATCTCCAGCCCGGTGGCGTGCTCGCCCGGGTAGCCGCCGGAGGCCAGGATCACCGTGACGCAGGCCTGGGGGCGCCACTCCAGGAGCGTTCCGTTCAGGTCCCCCCGGGCAGAGGCCAGCAGGGCCGGGGCCAGGTCGGAGGCCAGGCGGGGCAGCACGGCCTGGGTCTCGGGATCCCCGAACCGCGCGTTGAACTCGAGCACCTTGGGCCCCTCGTCGGTCAGCATCAGCCCCGCATACAGGACGCCCCGGTACGGGCTGCCCTCCTCGGCCATGGCTTGGACGGTGGCCTCCAGCGCTTCCTTGACGATGCTGTGCTCGGTCTCGCCGTCCACGAAGGACACCGGTGAGTAGGCCCCCATGCCGCCCGTGTTGGGGCCCCGATCATCGTCCTCGGCTCGCTTGAAGTCCTGGGCCAGGACGAGCGGCACCACCGACCGGCCGTCGGTGAGCCCCAGCGCGGAGACCTCGCGCCCGGTGAGGTGCTCCTCGATGACGACCCGGGAGCCGGCCGTCCCGAAACGGCCGCCGACGAGAGCGTCCTCCACGGCCCGCACGGCCCCGTCACGGGTTGCGGCCACGGTGACGCCCTTTCCGCCGGCCAGGCCATCGGCCTTGACCACGTACGGGGGCGAGAGCCCGTCCAGGTGGGCGATGGCGTCCGCGGGCTCGGCGAACGTGCGGTACGACGGCGCGGGGATGCCGTGGCGAGCGCACAGCTCCCGGCTCCAGGCCTTCGACCCCTCGATCCTCGCCGCCGCGGCCGTGGGCCCGAAGGCGACGAGGTCGCGGCGCTGCAGCTCATCGACGAGGCCGGCCACGAGCGGGGCCTCCGGCCCCACCACCGTGAGGTCGATGCGTTCGCGTCCAGCGAACTCCACCACGCCGGGGATGTCGGTGGCAGCGATGGGGATGGCCGTTCCAACATCCGCGGTCCCTGCGTTTCCCGGCGCGACGCAGATCCGCTCCACGGACGGGGACCTCGACAGCGCCCACGCCAGAGCATGCTCCCGCCCCCCTCCCCCGACCACGAGGACCTTCACGGGCTACGCGACCTCCACGGTCTGCTCCCGCGAGGCACCCACGGAGATGGTGCGAACGGGGACGCCGCCCAGCGAGCCGATCCGATCAACGTACTTGCGGGCCGCGGATGGCAGGTCGTCGAAGGAGCGAACGCCGTCCAGGCCTTCGCTCCACCCTTCCAGCTCCTCGTACACGGGCTCGGCCTTGTGGATGATCGTCTGGTGCGGGGGGACGTCCTCGAACGACTTCCCCTCGTATCTGTACGCCACACACACCTTCACCCGCGGCAACCCCGACAGGACGTCGAGCTTGGTCAGGAAGAGATCGGTCAGGCCGTTGATCCGTTCGGCGTAGCGGAGCAGGACCGCGTCGAACCAGCCGCAGCGTCGCTTCCGTCCGGTGGTCGTCCCGAACTCCTGTCCCACCTCCTGCATGTGGGTTCCGGCCTCACCCTCGTCCTCGGTGGGGAACGGACCGGAGCCCACCCTGGTCACGTACGCCTTGGTCACCCCGATCACGCGCTCGACCTCTCGCGGCCCCAGGCCGCTGCCGGTCAGCGCTCCCCCCGCCACGGGGTTCGACGACGTGACGAACGGATACGTGCCGTGGTCGAGGTCGAGCAGCGTCCCCTGTGCTCCTTCCAGGAGCACCCGCTTCCCGTCCCGGAGCGCGCGGTGGAGGATGGCCGACGTGTCCGCGATGTGCGGCGCCAGCCGCTCCCCCAGCGCCATGTACTCGCCGACGATCCCCTCGGCGTCCAGGGGCAGGCGATTGTAGATCTTGGTGAGGACGGCGTTCTTCTCCTTCAGAACGACCTCGAGCTTCTGCCGGAAGATCTTCTCGTCGATCATGTCCTGCACCCGCAGCCCGATGCGCGCCGCCTTGTCCGCATAGGCCGGTCCGATGCCTCGCTTCGTGGTGCCGAGCCTCGACTTGCCCAAGAACCGCTCGGTGACCCGGTCCAGCTCCAGGTGATACGGCATGATCAGGTGGGCGTTGGCCGAGACGAGCAGGCGGCTGGTGTCGATGCCGCGCTCGCCCAGCTCGTCCATCTCCTCGACGAGCACGCGCGGATCCACGACCACGCCGTCGGCGATGACCGGGGTGATGTGCGCGGAGAGGATCCCGGAGGGGACGAGGTGCAGCTTCAGGGTCTGCCCGCCGGCGCGAACGGTGTGGCCGGCGTTGTTCCCTCCCTGATAGCGGACCACGAGCTTCATCTGATCCGCCAGCAGATCGGTGGCCTTCCCCTTGCCCTCATCACCCCACTGCGTGCCAACGAGGATAGTGACCGGCATGGTTACGAGATGGGGGGCGCCGACACACCCGTAGTGTAGGTCATCCCGAGGGGCCTGCAGATGCCGGAGGCCCCGCAGGGGGCCTCCGGCACGCAAGCGAATCGAGCGCTACCGCTCGATGCGGAACTTGATGCGGACGTGCGTCTGGTATTCCTTGATCTCGCTTCCGTCCACCGTGGCCGAGGTCTCGAGCACTTCCATCCCCTGGATGCCGCGGAGCGTCTTCCCCGCCTCTGCCAGCGCCTGCGAGGCGGCATCCCGCCACGACTCGGTGGAAACGCCGACAAGGTCGATAGTCTTGATGACCGCCACGAGTGCCTCCTTCTCCGTTGTGGCCGTATCCTAGTCACGCTGCGCCGCCGGGCGCTAGCCGGCGGTCACGCCCCGGCGTAGATGTCGACGAAGCGCCGATAGTTCGCGGCGATCCGGCGCGCTGCCTCGCCGCGCTCGACCGAGCCACCGGCGAAGTCCGACAGGGGCCCACCCCAGATCGTCCGGCCGATGGCGAACCCCACGTAGCCCGAGACGCCGGCACCCTGCCGCAGCCAGTGCTCCACGGCCTGGTCGTCGGCGCCGCGCCCCAGCACGACGCACGCCACGTCGTCGCGTCCATCGGATCGCGTCGCCGCTGCGATCAACTCACAGTCGTCACGCGTGTCAAGCCCCTCGATCTTCCAGATGTCGGGCTCGACCCCGAAGCCGTGCAGGTCCTGGATGGTCTGCAGCATCAGCTGGGGACGCACCTCCTTGTCGTACCGGTTCTCGTCGCCGCCGACCTCCTCGAGCTGCTCGGGCAGCGCCGGAACGAGGAGCTCGAACAGGAACAGCCGGTTGCGCTCGTGCAGCCAGTCGCCGAGCTCCCGAAGACGGTTGCCCTGGTTCGCGTTCATCTCCCGGTCGCTCTGGGGGTTGTAGCGGACCAGCACCTTGGAGAAGGTCGGGTCGAAGTCCTCGATGTGGCCGCCGTAGTCCCTGCCGTACTCGAAGTCGAACTCGTCCTGCCCGCTCTTCTCCACGGGCATGGCCAGGTTGAACCCCTCGGCACGGGCCTTGCGAGCCACGTCGGCCCCGTACTCCTCGTCGACGAGGAGCCCGGCGCTCTCCTTGGGCACGCCGTCCTGGATGGCCTGCTGGAAGCCTTCGAAGATGAGGCGTTTGGCATCGATGATCCGGTCGAGCTCCTCCGGTGAGGGATCGCTGCCGACACCCAGCTTCTTGCGGAAGGAGCCGCGATGGTCGAAGGCGAGGATGTACAGCTGGCCCGTATAGCCGCGTGGCATGACTCGTTCCTCCTTGGTCGCCTCCCCCGATTCTGTCAGACCGAGGGAGCCGCTCCCAAGCCTGTCAGGCCGAGGCGGCTACTCCGAGATGTCGTGCTGGGCCAGCCAGACCCGGCGCTGCTCGTCGAGCGCGGCCATCCGGGCCAGCCCGGCGATCATCAGCAGCACGACCACGGTGGCAACCCCGGCGGCCACGCCGATCCGCAGTGAGAGGGAGCGGATGAGGTCATGGCAGAGCGTGTCCGGACCGGGGGTGCACAGCCCGACGTGCGTGCCGGCCGTGGCCGTCACCGCCCCGGCCACCAAGAAGCCGGCGGATACGCACAGGGCCACCACCCGGACCGGGGAGCGCGTCATCAGCCGAGGGTGAAGTCGTCGACGGGGGTGAGCAGCTCCACCCGCACCGGCGCGGCGGCCTTCTGGAAGGCCTCTCCGTCGGAGGCGCTGCCGCCTTCGTAGCCGTAGTGGTTGGGAACCGCCACCTCGGGCTCGATCGCCCGGGCCAGCCCGGCGGCCTCCTCCGGGCCCATCGTGAAGGGGTCGCCACCGACACACAGGAACGCGACCTGAGCCCGGACCTGCTCCAGCTCGGGCAGAGGATCGGTGTCCCCCGAGAAGTAGTGGGTGATCCCGCCGAGGTCGATGACGTAGCCGACCCATCCGTTCTCCTTGGGGTGGGCCTGGCGATGGGGGGCCACGTTGTACGCGGGGACGGTCTCTCCCTTCACCCCGGCGGCGTCGAACGTCTCACCCGGATGCACCGTGACCACGTCACCGGAGAGCTTGGCGGCGACGTCGGGTGGACCGACGAACGTGGTGTCGTCCCCGGCGATCTTCCTGATGTCGCTCTCGTCGAAGTGATCGTAATGCGAGTGCGTCCACAGGATCACGTCCGCTGCGGGGGCGTCGTCGGGGATGCCCCACGGGTCGATGTAGATCGATCGCTTCCCGTCGGTCCAGCGGTACGCGGACTGCTTGAACCAGGTGAACCGGTCCACCATCGCGTCCACGACCGGTAGGGTACCCCGCTTCGACGTGCCCCACCCAACCCCTGGTACGCTCGTCGCTCCATGGCCGGGAACGACGAGCGCGGTGGCCTGCGAGAGGCGCTCTCGCTCCTCCGGCGGAACCGGGACTTCCGCCGCCTCTACATCGCCCAGCTCGTCTCATACGCCGGCGACTGGTTCGCCACGGTCGCCCTGCTGGGGCTGGTCCACGACCTGACCGGCTCCACGACGCTGACCGTGATGATCATCATCGTCCAGCTGGTGGCCTTCGCCGTGCTCTCCCCGCTGGGCGGGTACCTGGCCGATCGGTTCGACCGGCGGCGCCTCATGGTTGGCATCGACCTGACCCGGGCGGTGCTGGCGCTGGGGCTCCTGGTCGTGCGCGACCCGGGGTTCGTCTGGCTCGCTCTGGTGCTCACCGCGGCGACCACCGGACTGGGGGCGATCTTCGAGCCGGCCGCGCTCGCCGCCGTGCCGAACCTCGTCGAGGAGGAGGACCTGGCCGCGGCCAACGTGCTGGTCGGGGCGGCGTGGGGAACGATGCTTGCCGTCGGGGGCGCGCTGGGGGGCCTGGTCGCTGCGACGCTGGGACGAGACGCCGCCTTCGTCGGGAACGCCATCTCGTTCCTGCTGTCGGCCCTGCTGCTGATGGGCATCCACCGCGCCTTCGCCGAGCCGCGGGAAGAGGGTGGCCACGTGGGGATGGTCGCCGCGGTGGCCGAGACGTTCCGCTACGCGCGCCGCGACCATCGGGTGCTTGCCCTGCTGGCGGTGAAGGCTGGGCTCGGCCTCGGCGGCGGGGTCATCGGGCTGCTGGCCCTGTTCTCGATCAACGTCTTCCACACGGGCGACGCCGGCACCGGGGTGCTGTTCGCGTTCCGGGGCGTGGGAGCGCTCGTCGGGCCGCTGCTCATCCGGCCGTTCGTCCGCGATAACGCCACGATGTTCCGGGCCATCGCCGTGTCGCTGGCCGTCTACGGGGCCTTCTACGGCATCTTCCCGTTCGCCGGCGGCCTATGGACGGCGGCGCCGTTCGCGCTGCTGGCCCATCTCGGCGGCGGGGCGCAATGGACGCTGTCGACCTACGGTCTCCAGCGGCTCGTTCCCGACCGGATCCGTGGGCGCGTGTTCTCGTTCGACTATGGCCTGGTGACGTTGACGATCGCACTCTCGAACCTGGTCGCCGGCGCCGCCGCCGAGCGGTTCCATCCGCGCACGGTCATGCTGGCACTGGCCGCCGTGTCATTCGCCTACGCCATCACGTGGACGATGGCCACGGCCGGCATCCGCCGAAGCGAGAGCGCTCAGGTTGCCTCTGAGACCTAAGAGGTCGCCGGGGGCGGCCCCGAGGGCGGTGGCGGTGCGGCCGGCGGCGGTGCGGCCGGGGGCGGTGCGGCCGGCGGCGGTGCGGCCGGCTCCGTCCCGAAGTCGACGGACGGAGCCCGTTCAGCCTCCGGTCGGGTGGCCTCGTCGATCTCGAAGAACTCCTCGAGCTTGAAGCCGAACATCGAGGCGATGACGTTGGACGGCACCGACTGCACCCGTTCGTTGTATTCCCGAACGTTGGCATTGTAGAACCGGCGCGACGTCTGGATGCGGTCCTCGGTCGTGGCCAGCTCGCCCTGCAGGGCCATGAAGTTCTCGTTGGCGCGCAGCTGTGGGTACGCCTCGGCCACCGCGAACAGCTGGCGCAGCGCTGCGACCAGCGGCCCCTCCGCGGCGGCCTGCTCCGCAGGGGATCCCGTCGCGGCCTGGGCCGCGGCCCGGGCCCGGGTGACCCGATCGAACGTCTCCCTCTCGTGCGCGGCGTAGCCACGCACGGTCTCCACGAGGTTGGGGATCAGGTCGTACCGGCGCTTCAGCTCGGTGTCGATGTTGGCGAATGCGTCCCGGATCATCTGCCGCTGGCTGACGAACCGGTTGTACATGACGACGCCGACCAGCAGCAGCAGCACGACGACGCCGAGAACGATGAGCAGCGGAATCATGAGACCTCCTCCTGTTGCGTCAATCCTACGCGAGGTCCGGCTGGTGCGGCGAGTCCACCGAGACCGGCAGACCGTGCATGCTCCACACCGCCCGGATCAGGCGGCTTCGACGCGCCGGAGGATGAGGCCGTCTCCTTCCCGATCGAGCAGCACGGTATCCCCCTCGGCGAAGCGCCCTTCGAGGAGCGCCATGGCCAGGGCGTCCTGGACCTCCCGCTGGATCAGGCGCTTCAGCGGCCGGGCGCCGAAGACGGGGTCGTATCCCTTCTCGGCCAGGTACTCGCGCGCCGCCCGGCCGACCTCGATGGCCAGTCGCCGCTCCGACAACCGTCGGGCCAGCCCGGCTAGCTGGATGTCGACGATGGCGGCCAGCTCCTCCTTGTCCAGGGGGTCGAACACGATCACGTCGTCGACGCGGTTGAGGAACTCGGGGCG
>DASQUI010000176.1:0-2888 GCA_035641375.1 Actinomycetota bacterium | reverse complement strand
CCCAGCCACGAGGTCCTGGCGCTGACGGGAGGCGGGGAGGAGCGCGTGTCCGTCCTGTTCGTGCCGGGTGACGAGCACTCCTACCTGATGGCCACGAACCTCCCTGACCCCCGGTTCGGATACCACGTGTGGTTCCTGGGTCAGGGGAAGACGTGGCACGCCGGGCGGTTGGAGGTGACTCACGGGTGGGGGATGATGCCGGTTGACACGAACCCCGACCAGTGGGAGGTCGTGATGCTCACCGACGAGCCCCGGGGCGGGGGACCCCGGCCCGAGGCCTCCCCGCTGGTCAGCGCCCGGGTCACCGCCTGACGGCGGCTGCTTGAACCTGCGCGTCTCGCCGGGGACACTCGGCAGCGATGGCCCATCGCTTCGGCAGTCACGTCCCCCGGCGGATCCGGACCATACTGGCCGGCATCGCCGGGATCCTGGCCGTGGCCACCGTGGTCGCCCTCGTCGCGCTGTGGCCGAGCGGGGAACGGCGACCGGATCTCTCCGGGCTGGGCTTCATCAGCGAGGTCGCCGACGCCGAGGTCGTCGCGGCCGATGACGTTCCCTGCCAGGGGCAGCCCCAGGAGGGCGTGTCCTGCCGCCGGGTGACATTCGAGCTGACCACCGGTCCCGACGCCGGCGAGCTGGCCACCCAGGAGCTGGTCCTCACGGGGACGACGCCGGAGCTGGAGGAGGGCGACCGGGTCGTCCTGGCCCGGGATCCCCAGGCCGCGCCGGAGTTCCGGTACCGCTTCGTCGATCGTGATCGGGGCGCCGTGCTGGGGTGGCTGGCCGTCGCCTTCGTCGTGGCGGTGGTCCTCCTCGGCGGACTGCGAGGGATCACCGCGCTGGCGGGCCTGGCCGTCAGCATCGCCGTGTTGCTGACGTTCACACTCCCGGGGATCCTCGAGGGGCGGAGCCCCCTGGCGGTGGCCATCGTTTCGTCGGCCGCCATCGCCTTCCTGGCCCTCTACCTGTCCCATGGCTTCACCACGATGACCACGGTGGCCCTCCTGGGGACGCTGGCCAGCCTGGCCCTGGTGGCCGCGCTGGCCCAGCTCTTCGTCGGCCTGGCCCGGCTCTCCGGATTCGCCTCGGAGGAAGCCATCGTGGTGCAGATCGGTGCGGCGAACGTCGACCTGGCCGGGATCATCCTCGGCGGCGTGGTGATCGGCGCCCTGGGTGCCATCGACGACATGACCGTCACCCAGGCTTCGGCGGTGTGGGAGCTCCGGGCGGCCGATCCCCGGATGGGAGCAGCCGCGCTGATCCGCTCCGGCCTCCGCGTTGGACGCGACCACATCGCGTCCACCGTCAACACCCTGGCTCTGGCCTACGCCGGCGCGTCGATGCCGGTGCTCCTGCTGCTGGTCCTGTCGCGCCAGTCGCTGGCCACGGTGGCCAACGGCGAGGTGATCGCCACCGAGATCCTCCGGACGCTGGTCGGCAGCATCGGCCTGGTGACCGCCGTTCCCATCACGACGTGGCTGGCGTCGCTGGCCGCCCCCGCCGCGCCGGAGGAGGCCCTCAGCCGTCGCCCGGAGTAGCCGACGGAGGTCGGGGTCTCAGGATCGTGCCGGGGCGCGTTGTCGCGTTGCGGTGAGGAAGCCCCAGTACATGACGGCGATGCCGACGGCGTGACCGATCGAAAACACGGCGAAGTTGCCGAACCCCGCGCCGACGCCGCTGCCGATGAACACGATCGTCGCTCCGACGGCGATCAGCAGGATCCCCAGGAACCGGTCCCGGAGCTCGGGGCGGCCCCCGATCCGGAAGGCCGACCAGATCGTCCCGGCGATGAGGATGACGTACCCCGTGTAGGCGTAATACTGGCTGAGGCGGTGCGCGGCGGTGCCGTCGCCGAATACCTCTCGGCCCAGGGGGAACTCCGCGGCCAGCGCCTCCGACACCGGCGCCGTCCGGACGATGGCCGTGGCCGTCGCCGTGGCTACCAGCAGGAGCGCCAGCAGCAGATGCGGAACCCACCTGGGCCGGATCAGCAGATAGACCTCCCCCAAGGCCAGGTAGGGAACGGTGAGAACTGCCCCGAACAGCCAGTAGACCCGGAACTCCGCCGAGGACCAGCCGTCGGCCATACCCAGGATGAGCGCGCCGGTGGCCGTGGCAAACATCAGCATGGAGAGGCCCCACACCGCCTCGTGCCACAAGCGACGACGGCCCGACCGGACCAGCAGGTGGATGCCGAACGTCAGGGCGACGGCCGCCGCCAGGATCGGGAGGACGATCATCCGCCCGACTCCCGGAGCCGCCGACGGATCACCTTCCCCGTCACATGCCTGGGGATCTCCGTCATGATCTCGACCTCCCGCGGCCACTTGAACCGAGCCAGCCGCCGCCGACACTGCTCCAACACCTCATCCGAGG
Source organism: Actinomycetota bacterium (assembly GCA_035641375.1). GTDB lineage: Bacteria > Actinomycetota > UBA4738 > UBA4738 > CALAEC01 > DASQUI01. The sequence goes on along the minus strand of DASQUI010000176.1, from coordinate 512 downwards.
TCAGCGTGGCGCCCGCAGCCGGCACCACCAGGGCCTTGACGGCCTCCCCGGTCCGTTCGTCGGGGATCCCGATCACCGTGCACTCCGCCACGCTCGGATGCTCGGCGATGGCATCCTCCACCTCCTTGGGGAACACGTTGAAGCCGGACACGATCACCAGGTCCTTGGTCCGATCGACGATGTGGAGGTATCCGTCCTCGTCCCGGTACGCCACGTCGCCCGTTCGGAACCAGCCGTCGCGGAAGGCGGCCTCGGTCTCCTCGGGCTTCCGCCAGTAGCCGGCGAACACGTTGGGCCCCCGCACCACGATCTCCCCCGGGTCGCCCTCCTCGACGTCCTCACCGTGCTCGTCGACCACGCGGACTTCCACCCCGGGCAGCGCCAAGCCGATCGAGTCGGGGCGGGCGTGGTCCCCCAGCGCGGTGGTGGTGAGCGCGGGAGCGGTCTCGGTGAGGCCGTATCCCTCCCAGATCGTCACGCCGAACCGATCCCGGAACGCTCGGAGCACCCCA
>DASQUI010000175.1:0-5723 GCA_035641375.1 Actinomycetota bacterium | reverse complement strand
TCGAGGACGTGGGGATCGCTCTTGGGGAGGCGCTGTTGCGGGCGCTCGGCGACAAGGACGGCATCCGGCGGTTCGGGCAGGCCGCGGTGCCGCTCGACGAAGCGCTCGTCGAGGTGGCCCTGGACCTGTCGGGTCGCCCGTTCGTCGTCCACGAGGTGCCGGTTCCGGCCGAGGTGATCGGCACGTACGATCCCGGCCTCACCGAAGACTTCGTTCGAGCGTTCGCCACCGAGGCGGAGATGACGCTGCACGCCCGGCTCGTGTCCGGGCGCAGCCCGCATCACATCGTCGAGGCGGAGTTCAAGGCGCTGGCCCGGGCCCTCGGCGATGCCTGCACGGTGATCGGCGGAGGGGCTCCCTCGACCAAGGGCACACTGTAGATGCCGCGCGTCGCCGTCCTCGACTACGGGATGGGCAACCTTCGCTCGGTGGCCCGCGCCGTCGAGCGTGTTGGCGGCGAGCCTGTCGTGACCGATCGGACCGAGACGGCCATGCAGGCGGACGGCCTCGTCGTCCCCGGCGTGGGAGCGTTCGGGGCATGCGTGGGGCCGCTCCGGGAGCGCCGGCTCGATCGGGCCATCTTCGACTTCCTCGACGCCGGCCGGCCCGTGCTGGGCGTGTGTCTGGGGATGCAGGTCCTCTTCGAGCACGGCGAGGAGAGCGACGCGGACGGGCTGGGCGTGCTTCGCGGGTACGTCGTCCGTCTCCCGTCGACGGTCAAGGTGCCGCACATGGGGTGGAACGAGGTCACGTGGACGGGCGACCATCCCGTCGTCGCCGGCATCCCGTCGGGATCGCGCTTCTATTTCGTGCACTCGTACGTGTGCGTTCCGGAGGACGACGTCGTGGCCGCGGAGACGGAGTACGGTGTGCCCTTCGTCGCGGCCGTGGCGCAGGGTTCGCTGTTCGCGACGCAGTTCCATCCCGAGAAGTCCGGCGACGCCGGCCTGGAGCTGTACCGGAACTTCGTGAAGGGGCTGACGTGATCGTCATCCCGGCCATCGACGTTCGGGCCGGGCGCGCCGTTCGGCTGACCAAGGGCATCGCCGGCAGCGAGACCGTGTACACGGAGGACCCTGCCGAGGTGGCCGCCCGGTTCGTGGCCGAGGGAGCGACGTGGCTGCACCTGGTCGATCTCGATGCTGCGCTGGGGAGCGGCGGGAATCCCGAGGTCGTCCGGGCGGTGATCGCCACCGCAGGGGTACCCGTGGAGGTGGGCGGCGGCCTCCGGTCGGTGGCAGACGTCGAGCATGCCTTCGCGCTGGGCGCATCGCGGGTCGTGTTGGGGACCGCCGCGGTCACCGACCGGGTCATCCTGGAGGAGCTCGCCGCCCGGTTCTCCGACCGCATCGTGGTGGCCATCGACACGGACGGGACCGACGTGTTGATCCGTGGGTGGACCGACACCGCCGGTCCGCTCTCCGACATCTTGCCCGCACTCGAGGCGGCCGGGGCGCCGCGGTTCCTGGCCACGGCGGTCGATCGAGACGGCACCCTGGAGGGGCCCGACGTGGCGCTGTACGAGCGCCTGACGGCGCTCACGTCCAGGCCCGTGCTGGCCTCCGGCGGCGTGGCCGACGCCGATGACGTCCGCGCCCTGGCCAAGACGTCCGTCGAGGGCGTCGTGGTCGGCAAGGCGCTCTACGAAGGGAAGCTCACCGTGGCCGATGCGATGGGGGCGGCGTCGTGACCCTGGCCCGGCGACTCATCCCCTGCCTCGACGTCGACGCCGGGCGGGTCGTGAAGGGCACCCGGTTCGAGGACATCCGCGACGCCGGTGATCCCGCCGAGCTCGCGGCCCGATACGACGCCGAGGGGGGCGACGAGCTCGTGTTTCTCGACATCACGGCCAGCGTCGAAGGGCGGGGGGCCATGCTCGACGTGGTCCGTCGCACCGCCGACGAGGTGTTCATCCCCCTGACCGTGGGCGGCGGCGTGCGATCCGAGGACGACGTCCGCGATCTCCTGCGGGCCGGAGCCGACAAGGTGTCGCTGAACACGTCGGCGGTGGAGGATCCGGCCCTGCTGGGCCGATGCGCCGAGCGGTTCGGGACCCAGTGCATGGTGGTGGCCATCGACGCCCGGTCCGCGGATGGATCGTGGGAGGTGCACACGCACGGCGGACGACGCCCCACCGGGCTCGACGCGGTGGCGTGGGCGGTGCGGGCAACGCACAACCTCGGCGCCGGCGAGGTCCTGCTCACGTCGATGGATCGGGATGGCACCGGCCTCGGGTACGACGTCGCCCTGCTGCGCGCCGTCACGGAGGCTGTGGCCGTGCCCGTGGTCGCCTCGGGAGGCGCGGGTGCCCTGGAACATTTCGCCGAGGCGCTGACCGACGGTGGGGCCGACGCGGTGCTGGCCGCCTCTCGGTTCCACTTTCGGGAATTCACGGTCCCCCAGGTGAAGGGGTACCTTGCCGACCACGGGATCCCGGTGAGGTTGTGATGAACCTGGAATACGACGAGCGGGGGCTGATCCCCGCGGTGGTGCAGGACGCCGAGAACGGCGAGGTGCTCATGCTTGCGTGGATGAACGACGAAGCGGTCCGGCGCACGATCGAGTCGGGGCGGACCTGGTTCTGGAGCCGCTCCCGGCAGGAGCTGTGGCGCAAGGGCGACACCAGCGGGCACGTCCAGCACGTCCGCGAGGTCCGGTACGACTGCGACGCCGACACGCTCCTCGTCAAGGTCGAGCAGGTCGGGGCGGCGTGCCACACGGGAGCGCGGTCGTGCTTCCACCGGATCCTGGAGGCGTGATGCTGAGGTTCGTCGCCCCCAAGGGTTCGCTCGAGGAGCAGACGCTGGCGCTGCTCGAGGCGGCGGATCTCCGAGTGCGCCGCGGCTCCACCCGCGACTACCACGGGCGCATCGACGACGACCGCGTCGAGCGGATCTCCCTCCTCCGGCCCCAGGAGATCCCCCGCTACGTGGAGGAGGGATTCTTCGATCTGGGGATCACCGGCCGCGACTGGGTCGAGGAGACCGGCGCCGACGTCAGCGTCCTCACCGAGCTGACGTATGCCAAGGGCGGGATCGGCCACCCCGTGCGCATCGTGCTGGCCGTCCCCATCGACAGCGCTGCCGAGAAGGCCGCCGACCTGGCCGCGGGCAGCCGCATCTCCACCGAGTACCCGGAGCTCACCAAGCGACACTTCGACGCCCTGGGCATCTCCGTCAAGGTGTTCGTCTCGTACGGGGCCACCGAGGCCAAGGTCCCGGACATCGTGGACGCCATCGTCGACGTCTCCGAGACGGGCGGCACGCTCCGGTCCCACGGCATGAAGATCATCGAGACGCTGATGGAGTCCGGGGTGCTGCTGATCGCCAACCCCACAGCCGCCGCCGACGGGGACAAGCGCCGGGCCATGGAGGACATCCGCACGCTCCTAGAGGGGGCGATGGCCGCGCAGGGCCGGGTGCTCATCAAGCTGAATGTCGACAAGGAGGAGCTCGACAGCGTCCTCTCGGTCCTGCCGGCCATGAAGGCCCCCACCGTCTCCCCGCTGGCCGAGGCGAATGCCTACGCGATCGAGACGGTGGTCGAGAAGGCCACCGTGAACACCCTGATCCCGCTGCTGAAGGCCCACGGCGCCACCGACATCCTCGAGCTTCCGATCTCGAAGATCGTTCCCTAGGCGGAACCGTACTCGCCGCCGGGCCAGCGGAGATCGCGAGCCCGTCCGACGACGGTCTTGGCCACCGACCGGCGGAGGCCGAGGCGGCCCAGCGCCTCGTCCAGCCGTAGCAGGACGGCACCGGCATCGTCCTCGGAGGCGACGGCGACGCGGTAGTCGTCGACCCATCGCAGGAACGGACGGGCCCCCAGACTGGCATCGACCGACATCAGCACGGCGTTGGCCATGACCGCAGAGCCGGGTGGCCCCACCGGCAGCCCGGGGACACCGGCTCTCCCCCACGCATCGATCATGGCCGCGGCGAGCGCCGCATCGCCGCCCTCCACCCCGGCGTCCCGCAGGGTCCGCTCCAGGACGCCGGGACGCACCGAGGCGTAGAAGTCCTCCACGTCGGTGTGGAGCACGGTGCCCACGTTGACGGCGGCGATGGCTCTTGCCCGCGCCGCGGCCCGGTCCATCTCCTCCAGCCGCCACGTGGAGCCGTTGTGCTCCAGGCGGTTGGCCACCACCCGTCGGTCCAGGCGCCCCTCGAGACAGACGCCGACCCGTCCGGCCAGGGCATGCCAGGCCATGGCGTCGCGTCGGGATAGTCGGGTGAACACGCGCACGCCCCCACCCGACCGGTTCCGGCGGACCAGCCGGACCGCGTCGGTCCGGTACCCGGATCGAGGTTCGACGTACAGCGCCACGAACCAGCCCCCGGCCCGGGGGAGATCGGGCCGCTCCTCATACGGCCGGCCGGGGGGAGGTTCGCCCGCACCATTCGGTGGGAGATTTCTACCGTCCCGTCACGGTCTCGACAATCGCCCGCTCGGGGGTTGCTTTCTTCCCCCGGTCGGGGTCACCCGGACAGGCGATCGAGGAGGAGGGCCTCGGCCAGGCAGGCCTTGGCGAAGTCGCCGAGGTGGAGGCTCTCGTTGGCGCCGTGGGCGCGCGTGTCGGGGTCCTCGACCCCGGTCATGAGGATGGCCGCATCGGGGTAGGCTTCAGCGAACGCCGCCACGAACGGGATCGTCCCGCCCGCCCCGATGTGGACCGGGGCCACACCCCACGCTTCCTGGAAGGCGTCGCCTGCCACCGCGTACGCGGGAGCATCGGTCGGCGCGGCGAACGGATGCGCCGAGGCGCCCCTGGTCACCCGGACCTCGGCGCCCCACGGAACGTTGCTCTTCAGGTGGGTCACCAGCGCGTCCATGGCCGGGCCGGGGTCGTCGCCGGGCGGGATCCGGAGGCTGACCTTCGCTCGAGCCACCGGAACGAGCGTGTTGGACGCTTCCCCCACCGGCGGCGCGTCGACGGCCAGCACCGAGACCGACGGCATCGTCCACATCCGCGCCGTGAGGCTTCCCCGTCCCGTCAGCTCGAGCCCCGACACGGCGCCGGCGTGCTCGCGCAGCTCCTTCTCGGTGAGATCGAGCTCGTCGGCCGACGCCGACGACAGGCCGGGGATGGCCACGTTGCCCTCGTCGTCGTGCAGGCTGGCGATGAGCCGACCCATCGCGGTGAGTGCGTCGGGGAAAGGACCGCCGTACATGCCGCTGTGCACGGCATGGTCGAGCGTCCGCACCTCGACGACGCAATCGACCAGGCCGCGCAGCGACGTGGTCAGCGCGGGCTGCCCGATCCGCCAGTTGGCCATGTCGGCCAGGACGATGACATCGGCCCGCAGCAGCTCGCCGTATCGGTCCAGGAACGCCGGCATGGTCGGCGAGCCGATCTCCTCCTCGCCCTCGACGAACACCTTCACGCCGACCGGCGGCGTCGCACCGTGGGCCCGCAACGCCGCGGCGTGGACGGCGATCCCGGCCTTGTCGTCGGCGGTGCCGCGGCCGAACAGGCGGCCGTCGCGCTCGGTGGGGACGAACGGGGGCGTGTCCCAGTCGGCGTCGGCGCCGGGTGGCTGCACGTCGTGGTGCGCGTACAGGAGCACGGTAGGGGCCCCGTCCGGTGCGGGATGTTCACCGAACACGGCCGGCCTCCCGTCCTGGACGTCGAGGAACCGCACCCCGGCGAGTCCGGCGGCGTCGAAGGTGTCCGCGGTGGCATCGGCGGAGCGGCGGACCTCGGCGGGATCGAACCCCGGAGC
>DASQUI010000174.1:0-5352 GCA_035641375.1 Actinomycetota bacterium | reverse complement strand
AACGACGGTGGTGGTGGTGGTGGTGGTGGTGGTGGTGGCACGGACACGACCCCGCCGGAGACTGAGATCACGAACGGGCCCACGAATGCTCGTGGCCAGGCCACGAAGAGCCAGTCCGCATCGTTCGCATTCCAGTCGAACGAGCCCGGCGATTTCCAGTGCGCCTTCCCGGGCGAGACCTTCACGGCGTGTCCGCCGAACGTGGTCGACCGATCCACGACGGCCGCATCCCAGGGCACGGCCCACCTCACCGACCTCGGTGACGGGAATCACGTGTTCAGGGTGCGGGCGGTCGACGGGGCAGGCAACGTCGACCAGTCGCCGGACACGTGGCCGTGGACCATCGATACCGTCGCTCCCAACACCGACATCGACAGCGGCCCCGATGGCCAGGTAACGCAGACGGCGGCAACGTTCGAGTTCAGCTCACCCGACGGCGGCGAGACCTTCGAGTGCTCCTTGGACGGCGCCGTTCTTGCTGAGTGCATCTCGCCGAAGACCTACTCCGATCTGGCCGTCGGATCGCACGACTTCGAGGTGCAAGCCATCGACGCGGCCGGCAACGTGGATCCGTCGCCCGGAACGCGCACGTGGGAGATCGTCCCTCCCTCTCCAACCGACATCACCATCACGTTGACGTGGGCAAAACCGCCGACCGATCTCAACCTCCACGTCACAGGCCCGAGCGGACCCGTCGACGGCGGGACAACCTGGGCCTCGTTCAGCGGGAACGCCACATCGTCGAACCCGAACGTGCAGGCAACCGAGAGGATCACGATCCATCCCGACCGCGACGGCTTTGTCGATGGAACGTTCACGATCTCCGTCGACAACGTGGGCTGCGATGGGGCCTTCCCCGCCTCGGATGCCACCGTGACCGTCTCGGGGGGCGGCTTCAGCCAGACGCTCGCCGTCAAGGGCGCGCCTCGGGTACAGGCGTCGAAGACGTGGAACGTGGGCAGGTTGAACATCGACGAAGACGGTGACGCCGAATTCGAACGGACCAACGAGCTCACGGACAACAGCTGCAACCAGAGTGAGGAGCGGACGACGCAGCGGGCCGTTCGCTCCGCGACCGATACCGCCGAGGAGGAGACCACCCCGGAGGCACCCGTCGAGGAGCCAACTCCCCCGGCCACCGAGAACGAGCCGCCCCCGGACGGGACCCCGCCGGAGGATCCGGCTGAGCCCGAGCCCACGCCCGAGCCCGAACCGACGCCGTAGCAAACGGCGCCCTCCTTCCCACCCGCATCCCTGACCGAGCGTCGCCTCGTCCTGAGAGACCCGGGGTTCGGAGCAAGCGGGGCGGGGGGTATGATTCGCCGAGCATCCCCATGAAGACCCTGGTCATCACCAACGACTTCCCGCCCCGCGTGGGCGGGATCAACTACTACGTCGATCAGATCGTCCGCCGCTTTCCCGCCGGTGAGGTCACCGTGCTGTCGCCCGCGTGGTACGGATCGGCGGCGTTCGACGCCGAGTACCCGCACGAGGTGGTGCGCTGGACGTCGACCCGCCTGCTCCCCACCCCGGCCGTCCGCGACCGGGCCCTCGACCTGGTGCGGGCCGAGCGGCCCGACGTCATCCTGTTCGGGGCGGCCCTCCCCTTCGCCATGCTCGGCCGGGCCATCCAGAAGCAGACCGGCGTCCCGTACGCGTCGTTCACGCACGGGATGGAGATGGGATGGGGACGGGTCCCCGGCGGCAAGCAACTGGTCGGACGGATCGGCCGGGACGCCATCCTGCTGACCACGGTGTCGGGGTGGACCCGGGACATCCTGCGGGATGCCGTTGGGCCCCGTCCGCGGATCGAGCTGCTCCCACCCGGCGTCGACACCGATACCTTCCATCCGGGCGTCCCCGATGCCGAGGTCCGGGACCGACATGCCCTGTGGGATGCCCCGATCGTGTGCTGCGTGTCTCGCCTGGTGGCCCGGAAGGGGCAGGACCAGGTCATCGAGGCGCTCCCCCGCATCGCCGCCGAGGTCCCCGACGTGCGCTTCCTCGTGGTCGGCTCCGGTCCGTACGAGAGCAAGCTGTGGAACCTGGCCCGGTCGCGCGGCGTGGAGCATCGCGTGGTGTTCGCCGGTGAGGTCGCCTACCCGGAGCTGCCGATGTACTTCCGCGCCGGGGACGTGTTCGCCATGCCGAGCCGGCCCCGCTGGTTCGGGCTCGAGGTCGAGGCGCTCGGCGCCGTGTACCTCCAGGCGTACGCCGTGGGGCGTCCGTGCGTGATCGGCGAGTCCGGCGGCGCCCCGGAGGCGGCGCTGAACGGGGAGGCCGGCGTCGTCGTCGACGGCACCAGCTCCGGAGAGGTGGCCTCGGCCATCCTCGGCCTGCTCCAGGACCCTGAGCACGCCCAGAAGATGGGAGCGGCCGGGGCCGAGTGGGTCCACCGCGACCTCGGCTGGGGGACGATCACGGCCCGGCTGCGGACGCTGCTGGCCGAATGCCTGCGGGGAGCCCGGTGACGACGATCCGGGCCAAGGCCCCCCTCCGCATCAGCTTCGCCGGCGGCGGCACCGACGTGGAGCCGTATCCCAGCGAGCACGGGGGGGCGGTGCTCTCGGCCACCATCGACCTGTACGCGTTCGCCTCGCTGACCCCCCGCGACGACGGCGAGTACCAGGTCCTGACCGACGACGGGAGCAGCGCCCGGTACGCCTCCCCCGAGGACATGGTGTTCGACGGTCACCTCGACCTGGTCAAGGCGGTGCTCCGTCATCTGGCCCCCGACACCGGCCTCGACCTCCACTTGTCCAGTGACGCCCCGCCCGGATCGGGGCTCGGCACCTCGTCGGCACTCGTGGTCGCGATGCTATCGGCGGTGGCCGCGCACACGCATCTTCCGCTGACGCCCTACGAGCTGGCCGGCCGGGCCTACCAGGTCGAGCGGATCGACCTCCGGCAGGCCGGCGGGATGCAGGACCAGTACGCCTCCGCGTTCGGCGGCTTCAACTTCATCGAGTTCTCCGGACCCGACCGCGTCATCGTCAACCCGCTGCGGATCCGCCAGGGCGTCGTCAACGAGCTGCACGGCTCCATGCTGCTGTGCCACACGGGCATCACCCGCAAATCCGGAGGGATCCTCCGGCGTCAGATCGAGGGGTACCGCTCGGGACGGACCGTCGAGGTGCTGACGCGGATCCGCGATCTCGCCGTAGAGATGAAGGAGGCCCTCCTGACCGGCGACGTCCTCCGGTTCGCCGAAGGGCTGAACGCGGGGTGGGAGGAGAAGCGCCACCTGGCCGAAGGGATCACCAACGAGCGGGTCGACGAGCTGTACGAGCGGGCCATGAAAGCCGGAGCCATCGCCGGCAAGCTGCTCGGGGCCGGCGGCGGCGGGTACCTCCTGCTGTTCTGCCCGTTCACCGAACGCGACCACGTCGCCGAGGCGATGGAGGAGACCGGCGCTCGCATCGTCCGGTTCCACTTCGAGGAGAAGGGAGCGGAGACGTGGCGGGTCCGGTGAGCGAGTTCGAGGTCCGGGCCAAGGAGCACTTCGCGGCGGCTTCGCGACGAGCCGCCGAGCTGGCCGGCGGCGATCTCCCCAGCCTGGCCGCGCGGGCCGGGGCCATGCTGGCCGAGAGCCTGGCCGCCGGCGGGACCGTGCTGTTCTGCGGCAACGGCGGGAGTGCCGCCGACGCCCAGCACCTCGCCGCCGAGCTGCTGGGGCGGATGTCCGGTGACCGGGACCCGCTGGCCGGGCTGGCCCTCACCACCGACACCTCCGCGCTGACCGCGCTGGCCAACGACTACGGGTACGAGGAGGTGTTCGCCCGCCAGATCCGGGGCCTGGGGCGCCGGGGCGACGTCCTCGTTGCCCTGTCGACGAGCGGCGACTCCGAGAACGTCGTCCGCGCCGCCCGGACGGCCACGGAGCGAGGGATCCGCGTCGTCGCCCTGGTCGGGCCGGGAGCGAGCCGGCTCGATGAGCACGCCGACGTGACGCTGCACGTGCCCGGCGAGAGCACCGGCGAGATCCAGCAGGGGCACATCGTCGTCGGCCACCTGCTCTGCTCGCTGGCGGAGACCGCCGCGGGGACGTGAGCCAACGGGCGGTTTTCCTCGACCGTGACGGCACCCTCATCGAGGATCCGGGGTACCTCGGCGACCCCGAGCAGGTGGTACTGATCGAGGGCGTGCCCCAGGCCCTCCGGAGGCTGGCCGGGGCCGGGTTCGCCCTCGTCGTCATCTCGAACCAGGCCGGGGTGGCTCGAGGCTTCTTCACCGAGGACGATGTTCGAGCGGTGAACGAGCGGGTGGCCTCGCTGCTCGCCACCGAGGATGCCTCCCTGGACGGCTGGTACTGGTGCATGCACCACCCCGAACTCACCGGCCCCTGCGCGTGCCGGAAGCCCGGCACGGAGCTGCTCCGCCGCGCCGCCCGCGACCACGACCTCGACCTCGAGGCCTCCTGGATCGTCGGCGATCACCCCAGCGACGTCGAGGCCGGGCGGCGGGTGGGGGCCCGGGGCATCCTGGTGCTCTCCGGTCACAGCCATGCCGGCGACGCCCCACCGGACGCACCGGTGGCGGCGGATCTCGCCGCGGCGGCCGACCTCATCCTGCATCCGTGAACCGTTTCGGGTATCCTCCGCTCCCCGGGCACGACACCGGATGTTCGGTTGGAGGGGAAGGAGATGACGCTCACCATCAAGAAGGGCAACGGTGTCGTCCGTCTCACCGGTGAGCTCGACATCGCTGGGGAGGGGGACTTCACCAAGGCCCTGCAACCGGAGATCGAACGGGGGGGAGACGTGACCCTCGACCTCGGTGGGCTTACGTTCATCGACAGCAGCGGCGTCCGGGCCATCATCGTTGCCGCCGATCGCATCAACGGGAACGGCCGGATCGTGCTCCGGTCACCCGGAAACGCCGTCCAGCGTGTTTTGGACCTCATGCGACTGGATACGGTCCCCAACGTGGAAGTGGAGCGGCAGGCATAGCGGTGGTCGAGGCGTTTCGAGCCCACCCCTCACAGCTCACCGAGATCCGAGCCCGCATCCGCGAACTCGCCACGCAGTCAGGTTTGAGCGAAGACCGCATCGACGATCTGGTCCTGGCCGTCTCTGAAGCATGCGCCAACGCCATCATCCACAGCGGCAGCGACCACATCGGTCTGGTGTGGCGGGAGCTGGACGGCCGCATCGAGATCCAGGTGGAGGACGCGGGGATCTTCCGGCGGCGCGTGCCCATGCCCGAGGTCGATGGCGTGGGCGGTCACGGCATCCCGCTAATGATGGCTCTCGTCGACGAGATCGCCATCCGCGAGGGAACCGCTCGCCGCCCCGGGACGCGCGTGCGCCTCGTCGTCAACCAGCGGTCGGCTGCCTCGACCGGCTCGGGTGC
>DASQUI010000173.1:0-4315 GCA_035641375.1 Actinomycetota bacterium | reverse complement strand
CGAGGTGATCGGCGTCCTCCCTGACGAGCTCGGCGGTGCGGGCCAGCGTGGCTCGGATGTTGCGGTCGACGGCTCGCTCCAGCGCCGGCAGCAGCCGGTGTCGCAGACGCGAGCGGAGGAACCGCGGATCGCGGTTCATGGGGTCCTGGCGGGGACGCAGCCGCAGCGCCCGGCAGAACCGCGCCGTCTCCTCCCTGGTCACGTCGATGAGCGGACGCACGGCCACGAACCCGAGCGGGGGGATGGGCCCGGCGGGAGGCATGCCCGCCACCGCCTCCAGCCCCCCGCCCCGGACCAGGCCGAGCAGCACGGTCTCGGCCTGATCGTCCTGGGTGTGGCCGAGCGCGGCCACGTCGGCACCGGCCTCCCCCGCGGCCTGGGTCAGTCCGGCCGAGCGAGCCAGCCGGGCCCACGCCTCGACGGACTGTCCCGGCCTGGGCTCGTCGTCGGCGGCCCGCAGCAGGAAGGGGAGGCGGAGACGGGAGGCCTGCCGCTCGACGTACGCGGCGTCCGCGGCCGAGTCTCGCCGCAGGCGGTGGTCGAAGTGGAAGACGGCAAGACGGACCCGGAGGAGCCGGCGCAGGGAGTGGAGTGCATGGAGCAGGCAGAGGGAATCGGGACCGCCCGAGCACGCCACCACAACCATGGACCCCGGCGGGAGCATCTCGTGCTTGCGCACGGTGGCCGTGACTCGCTCGAGCACCCGGGACACGGCCGGCGGGCGGGGCGCCATCAACCGGTGACGACGCGGTCGACCCAGGCGCCGGGGTCCACGACCTCCTCGAGCGTGGGGATGTGATCGGGCGTCTCCCACACGCGGTTGAACCCCGTCATGCCGGAGCGCTCCACGGCGCCGGCCACGAACGTCTCGCCCAGGTCGTACTGACGGACCTTCAGCTCGATGCCGAGGGCGCGCTGCACGAGGGGGTTCCGCTTCCGCCGCTGCTTGACGACCCGTCGCATCCGCTCGGCACCTCGCACATGGCCGGGGGCCACCCCGTCCATGACGTAGTTGGCGTGCCCCTCCAGCAGCGACATGACGGCCTGCATCCGGCGGAACACGCCGCGCTGCTCCGGCGTCATGAGCAGGAAGAGGATGCCCATCGACCGCCACTGCCGGTTGCGGCGAGCCTCGTCGAGAGCACGACGCAGCGTCTCGACCAGCTTCCGGGCGTCGAGGTCGACCGAGCCCAGGTATTCATCCACCAGCCCCTGGACATGGCCGCGCAGCCATGGCACGCTGCCGAACTGCACGCGGTGGGTCACCTCGTGCAGCGACAGCCACAGTCGGAAGTCACGCGGGGGCAGGCGGAACCGCCGCTCCATCTCCACGAGGTTGGGAACCACGAAGTAGAGCTGGTCTTCCGCCCCCGACTGCCCGAACAGGTCGTACTGCCCGAGCACCTTTCGACCCAGGTAGCCGAGGAGCCCACCGACCTGGGCGGCGAGCACCTTCCGCCGTACGCCGGCGAACGCTCCCTCCCGGCGCGCACCGAGAATTCGCTCGGCCCACGGGTCGATGACCCGTTCGAACCCGCGGAGGTTGCGCTCCACCCACTCTGCGCGGGACATGACCACGGGGCGAGTGGGTGGGCCGTCGATGGTGAGCCCGGTGAACCCAGTGACGAGTCGCTCCGCGTCTCCGACGAGCTCCGAGAACTGCTCGTGGAGGACGGCGCGTCGACCGATCGGGGGACCTCCGGCCAGGCGTCCGCCGAGGCGCGCCGCCGCGTCCCAGTCGAGGAGTCGGGCCGCGGCGGTCCCGGCCATCCGGCTAGCCGCCGGCCTTCTCCCGAGACGCCTTCAGCGCCGCGGCCCGGGCCCGCCCCTCGGCAACCCGGCGGTCGACGCCCTTCTCCAGCTGCTCGGCGAGAACGCGATCGAACGTCTCCTGGTCGGGGCCGGCGGGCTCGCCGGCCGCCGGCTTCTCCTCGGCTGCCGCCGGCTTCTCCTCGGCTGCCGCCGGCTCCTCGGCCTTCTCGGCCTTCTCCTCCTGCGCGGGAGCCGGCTCGGGCCCCGTCTCGCCGGGCGGAGCGGCGGGCTTCGGCGGAGCGGGAGCGGCTCCCGCAGCCCGGGACGCCGCTGTGGCTCCGGGCGCCGCCGCCGGCGCACCCTGTGGCGCCGCCGCGGCCGGCTGGGCCGCCGACATCCCGGCGAACCGCTGCCGGGGACGGGGCGGCGGGGCCTCCTCCGATCCATAGAACCGCCGCGAGTACCGCCAGTTCGTCAGGAGCAGCAGGAGCACCAGGCCCACCGCGGAGAGCACCATGGGGATGGAGAGCCAGAACGGGATCCCCCGCACCGCCTCTGGCTCCTGCCCCGGCAGACGCGGTGACGGCTCCTGCCCCCACGCCAGCGCCGGAAGGAGGACGACCAGAACGACGAGCGCAACGATGAAGAGCGTTCGTACACGAACCCGCATAGCGGGCGGGATTCTAGCATCCCCCTTCGGAGCCCCTGAGCCCGATGTCAGCGCGTCGTCCTCCGTGACGTGCGATCCCGGCGGCCGGATCAGGCCGCGGCCAGGCGGTCGCGGGCGATACGCTCCGCGGCCAGCTCGGTGGTGATGCCCTGCGCGGCAGCACGCTGGTAGATGCGGGTGAGGGTGTCGCCGATCCCCGCGATGTGCGCGTCGAGCTCGGGGCGGGTCCACCCCAGCGTCTCCTGGCCGATCAGATGGAACGCCCCGCCGGCGTTGATCACGTAGTCGGGGGCGTACAGGATCCCCCGGGCGTGGAGACGTTCCGCGTCGGTCCCGGGCTCGCCGAGCTGGTTGTTGGCCCCCCCGGCCACGATGCGGCACCGGAGCCGGGGGATCGACTCGGTGTCGACGGTTCCCCCCACGGCGCACGGCGCGTACACGTCGCATGCGGTGTCGATGACGGCGTCCGGGGCGACGACGGTGGCTCCCAACCGCTCGGCCAGCTCGCCGACGCGGTCCGCGTCGACGTCGGCTACCAGCAACGCCACGTTCTCCTTGGCCAGGAGCTCGGCCAGCCGGCCGCCCACGCCGCCGACGCCCTGCACGAGCACGCTCCGTCCGGCCAGATCCGCGGTGCCGAAGACGTGGGCCACGCTGGCCCGGATTCCGTTGAGCACGCCCTCGGCGGTGTCGGGGGCGCTGTCGCCGGACCCGCCGAGCAGGGGGCTGCGCCCGAACGCGAACGGAGCCACCTCCCAGATCACGTCCATGTCCGGCTGGGAGGTGTTCATGTCGGGCCCGGTCCAGTACGTCCCCTGCAATGAGCCGACCATCCGTCCGAACGTGCGAACGATCCGAGCCCGCAGGTCGCTCCCCGGCGGCGGGACGTCGGGGACAGCGATGACCGACTTCCCACCGCCCATGGGCAACCCAGCGGCCGCGTTCTTCAGGGTCATCCCCTCGGCTAGGCGCATGCAGTCGCGGAGCGCGTCGTCGGTGGAGGCGTAGGTCTTCACCCGGCAGCCGCCGGCGGCAGGGCCGAGCCGCGTCGAGTGGATGCAGATGAACATCCACGCATCCGTGTCCGCGTCGAAGCGGGCCAGCACCTCCTCGCCGTCCCACGATCGGATGAGCTCCTCGAACATGCGTCCTCCGCCTCGGCCACGCATAGTACTTGCAGGGATGCAAGCCCGTCCGCGCTCACCATCGGCGCATCGACACTCGAACGTCGAGGGGGCGCACCCCGCGGATGAAGGCCTCGGGGTCGAATGCCTGCTCCGCCGGGAGCACGCCGGGACCGGGGACGCGGCCGGCGGCCACCAGTCCCGCCCCGACGATGGCCGGGATGGCCGTCATCCTTCCCGTGGCGTCCTGCCCCCACGCCATGGGATGGCTCGTTCGCTGGTGGACCGTCATGGCCCGGCCGCCCTTCCGACCGGCCACCTCGACGTTGAGGAAGAACGCGCAGGGGCCGGCCGGATCCGTCGGCGGGTCGGCCAGCAGGAGCGAGCGAAGGAGCGCCAGCGGCCGCACGTTCGCCCCCTCCACCCGCACGGGGCGTTCGCTGGTCAGGCCGAACCGAGCCAGCGTTTCCAGAGCGCGCATGTCCGAGGGACGCCACGTCCCGCGGACCGACACCTCGCGGAGCTCACCGTCGAGGCTCCGCGGGATCGTGTACGTCTCGGAGTGGGGGACGAAGTACACTTCCTGCATCCCCAGCGGTGAGGCGAATCGCACCTGCCGTGCCCCCTCGAACGGCACCACGGCATGGAGGTCGCCGTCGCGCCACACGAACCGCGGCACCCCGGGACGGAATTCGTCGAGGAGCGTGTCCAACAGGCCCGGCGACGGAGCGACGTCGCGGTGGCTGGCGAACGCGATCTGCACCTCGTG
>DASQUI010000172.1:0-2903 GCA_035641375.1 Actinomycetota bacterium | reverse complement strand
CGGGCGATGGCCTGGTTGTCGAGGCCACGGGCCAGCAGCGTCAGGACCTCGCGCTCGCGGGCCGTGAGCAGGGCGAGCTTCGGCGAGCCGGCCCCCTTCTGCGACCGGGCCGCCCGGCGCAGCTCGGCGTGGAGGCGGCCGGGATCGATTGCGAACTCCCCGTCGGCTGCGCGGCGAACGTGCTGGATGAGCTCACCCGGCTCGAGGTCGTGGGAGAGGCACCCGATCGCGCCGGCGGCCACCGCGTCGAGCAGGACGTCCCCCTCGTGGCCCCGGGTCAGGACGACCACGGCGGTTCCCCCGGCGATCCGCCGGGCCAGGCTGAGCCCGGACCCGCCGGCCAGCTCGATCTCGGTCAGGACCACGTCGGGGGAGCGCCGGGAGGCCAGCCGGTCTGCCTCGAGCTCGTCGGTGGTCCAGCCGACCACCTCGACCTCGTCCGAGCCCTCCATGGCGGCGGCGAGGGCCTCGCAGAAGAACGGCTGGGGATCGACCACCAGGAGTTTCACGCCCATATTGGTATCGTAGTCGCCTGTCCCGAGCGTTCAGAGCATCCAGGAAGGGGGACCGTGTCCGAGCCCGACGTCGCCCACGAGCCGCACAACCGCTGAGAAGAAGAGATGGAGCAGCTCAGTTGGGCTGCGGAGGATGCGTACCTGATCGAGGAAGCTCCGTTCACGGTGCGGGCCACCGATGAGTCCTTCCTCGACATGGTCCGTCCGCACCTGGTCCCGTTCCGGGTGCCCGACCCGCCCGAGGGTTACCGGCGGTTCTCCGCGAACGTCGGCGTCGACCGGAGCTGGCCCGGGGGCAAGCTTACGAAGGGGATCAGCTCGCTCTATCTCGGCATGCTTCGGGTGTACCGCGGGCGTTACCGGGAGGAGATGGCCGGCAGGCTGATGTCATTGGTCCGCGACCTCGTCACGGACGGGCAGGACGAGTACTTCCGCGTCCGATCCGGGGCCGTGGTCGTGCACGGGCAGGCGCTGATGCTCCCCGCGGCGCCGACTCCCCACCTCGGCGGGCTCGTGGCCGCGCTGGTGCAGCGCGGGGCCGGCTACCTCGCTGATGCCGCCGCGAAGATCGATCCGATTCTTCGGCGGGTCGACGGTACGCCGCTGCCGCCGATGGTGGACGAGAGCGACTTCTCCGCCCTCGGTCTCGGTCCGCCCGTGGTTCGTTCCCGCCCCCGGCGAGACGGATCCGAGACGCTGCGCCCTCCGTTCCCTGTGTCCGTGGAGGCGCTGGGCGGAACGCGAACCGAGGCGGCACCGCTCGGCTGGATCGTCCAGGTCGGGTTCAGTCCGGGCGAGGAGACCCGCCTGGAACCGGCCGGTGGGGCCGAAGCCGTGTTCCGGTTCACCGAAGCGGTGCTGAACATGCACGTGTGGCGGGAACGGTCCCTGACGTTCACCCGGGACCTGCTCGATGAGCACCCACTCTCGCGTCTCACGGTGGGGTCGATCCCGGAAGCCGCCGATCTCCTCATGAGGACGGCGCCGAGCATCATGAGGGAGGTGACGACGTGACCGAGGAGATCCTCGAAGAGGTCGCGCGCACCGGCGGCTGAGGCGACGAGTTCGACCCAGGTTGGGTCGTCCGAGACACGTATCGGCTCCTCAGCTTGGCGGTCGACGCTCGTTCGACGTCCGGGCGGTTCGGCGAGGAACTCGCCTGGCACCTCGAACCCTTCCATCTCCCCGACCGCGGCCTGCGGGCCGTCACCGCCAGCCTGTACGAGAGTCCGGACGAGCGCGCGAACTGGCGGTTCGTGGCCGACACAACGGCCGACCTTTCGACGCTGTGGGGGGCGCTGGACTACGCGCTCCGGGACATCCACCAGATGGCTCCGAAGCGGTCTCGCGACTTCCTCAGCATCCACGCCGGGGCGGCAACACGTGACGGCGGCGCGGTGATCATGCCGGCGGGCATGGACGTCGGGAAGTCGTCGATCACCGCTGCCCTGGTGCAGCGGGGGTTCGGCTACCTCTCGGACGAGGTCGCCGCCATCGACCCGATGAGTGGGCGGGCCTACCCGTTCCCCAAGCGGATGTGGCTCGACGAGGCCACGCTCCGCTACTTCCCGGGGCTGGCCGAGCGACTCGACGACCGGCGGGAGCTGACGGCGCAGCTCGATCGACGCTTCGTCCGGCCCGAGGATGTCGAGGGAAGCGTCGGCCGAGAGGCGCCGGTCCGGTGGATCGTGTTCCCGACGACTGATCGGGAGGGGCCGCCGCGCCTCGAGCCGGTGGCCCGGGCCGCCGCGGTGGAGCGTCTCGCCCAGAACGCATTCAATCTGTACCGCTACGCCGAGCGAGGGGTGGTCCTGCTGACGCGGGTCGTGACCGGCGCGCAGGCCTTCGAGCTCAGCGGCGGGACGCCGCCGGAGCGGGCTGAGCTCATCCGGGAACGACTGCAGGGCTGAGCCGAGGCGGAAGAGGGGCTCATCCCGCAAGCCGGGAGCGCTGAGATCCTACGGGCAGGGACCGCTGCAGCCCGGGCCCACGTACGAGCAGTTGCTCCAGTTGCTCGGCTTGCACACGTCTGGGCAGGGGCAGAAGTTGCCCGGACAGTTGCAGGTCGGCAGGCAGAAGTTGTTGCAGGCGGCCCCGCATCCCCTTCCGCTGCTCTGGCAGGCCGTCATGCATCCGCCGCCGCTCTCACCGCCGAGGGAGTGCTGGCAGTTGTGCGGGGTGCCCTGGGTCTGCGCGTATGCGGGGGTGGCGGCCACGGACTGGATGACCGGAACGGCCCACGCCACAGCGCCGGTGATGGCGGCCTTGCGCAGGAACTCCCGGCGGTTCAACTCGTTCCTCTCGTTCTCAGCCATCGGTAGGTCTCCTAATCGTTCGGTTCCACGATGGTAGGGACCGCCGCGGAGCATGACGATACGAGGCGAGGCG
>DASQUI010000171.1:0-2653 GCA_035641375.1 Actinomycetota bacterium | reverse complement strand
AGCCGGGCGCTGTCGCGGGACCGATGGGCCTCGTTCATGGTCACGCCGCGGACGCTCCTTCGGTGGCATCGCGAGCTCGTCAGGCGCAAGAGGACTCACCATCGGCGAGGACCGGGTCGGCCGCCTCTTGATCGAGAGACGGTCGATCTCATCACGCGTCTCGGCAGGGAGAATCCCAGGTGGGGTTGCATCAGGATCCAGGGCGAGCTCCGCAAGCTCGGGATCCGCGCCGGGGCGAGTACCGTCCGGCGGATCCTGCGCCGCGCCGGCCTAGGGCCGGCACCACGCCGCACCGGTCCGACATGGAGCGAGTTCCTGCGGACACAGGGCAGGGGAGTGCTGGCGTGCGACTTCTTCACGGTAGAGACCGTGTTGCTGAAGACGCTGTACGTCCTGTTCTTCATCGAGGTCGCCACGAGACGAGTCCACATCGCCAGCGTGACCAGCCGCCCCGATTCCGTGTGGGTCACCCAGCAGGCTCGGAACCTGTCGATCGCCGAGCGCCTCGACGACAGACATATCTTGTTCCGCGACCGAGACTCGAAGTTCTGTGGATCCTTTTCGATGAGGTCTTCCGGACCGAAGGCCTCGAGGTTGTGAGGACACCGATCCGTGCGCCGAAAGCGAACGCGTTCGCGGAGCGCTGGGTCGGAAGCGCTCGACGAGAGTGTCTCGACCACGTCCTCATCTTTGGCCGGCGTCACCTGGAGCGCGTCCTCGATGCGTACACCGAGCACTACAACCGCGCGAGACCGCATCGAGCTATCGGTTTGCATCCACCTGATGGCGCGTCCGGTCGCTGGCTCGCGGGTCCGTCGGCGCGATGTCCTGGGCGGACTCCTCCACGAGTACTTCAGAGCGGCCGCGTGATCGGAGTCGTCATTTTGGAGCCCAACAGGCCGGAGCTTGAGCCGATCCGGCGAACACCGGTGTCGCCCGAGGAAGGCCCGCGCGCCGCCTCGCCTAGGGCGTTGAGCCTTCCTGCATCGCCTGCATGTTCTTCATCATGACCGCCTCGGCCGTGCGGAGCTCTTCGCTGGGGCTGAACCACACGAACTCGGTGCCGGGCTCGTTTTTCACCGGAACGTGGCCGGGCGGCGAGTAGAAGGCGTCGCCGGCCTCGTAAACCTCATCATGGTCGGCGTACCGAGCGGTCATCTTGCCCTTGAGGACGTAGCCCCAATGCGGGCACTGGCAGCGGTCGTCCGGAAGCCCCTTCATGAAGGGCGTCGCATCGATGTCTTCGACGAGCGAGGTGAAGCTCACGGTGTAGTCGTCGAGCTCGTCGCGCAGATCCACCACCGGGCCAGCTTCCTGGCGTTGTGGCGCGCTGTCCTTTGAGACCTTGGGCATTTGGATTGCCTCCTTCGTCTGCGTCGTGGCGCGGGCCGGTGAGGAGAGACTACGCCGTCATGTTCCGTCGCCGCACCAAACCGGCCAACACAGGCCGATCAGGCAGGTGCTCGCAGGCCACATCTTCTCTCGTTGGATGAGGCGATGGATCGGCTCGAACGGAGTTCATGTTCCTATCTCAGTTGGGTCTTACCACGCGCTTCCCGGGCCGCGATGACGACGCCAGCACGCCAGCCCGGCGCGCGACCGCCCGAGGGAAGCGCGATCGCGCCGGCATCACGCCAGCGCGAATGAGTAACCACGAGATGATCGAGTTGGAGTTCTACATCTCGCCGGTGTGTCGCTCGTCTCGGCCCCAGACCAGAGCCGGAAGTGACGGAACGAGATCGAGAATCTGCGACGCGCGCCCGAGGTCGTTCGCGACCCGAATGCTCGAGACGGCCTGGGCGATGTCGGGGATGGCGCCGTCGCGCCAACGCCGGACCTCGTACCGGAAGAGCCGGAAGCGTCCGGCGAGTCTGGTTCCGACCGGTCCCTCAAGGACCACGCCACGACGTTCCCCGTGGGCGTCGGGGATCGGCGTCTGCTCGATCACGAAGCGGCCCGGGGACGACGACCACCAGGGCCGAGTGATAGAGGTCACACTGACGCCTTCCTTGCAGACGCGCGGTGATCGCCTCCAACGTCCTTCCGCTTAGCCGGACGACGTGTTGTCCCCCCACCTAACGGGATCCAGTAGAGATCCACCGCTGCGGGCTGGGCGCTTGTGTCTTCATCGGCTCGCAGCGCCTCGGTCTTCCCGAGCGCACCTTACGGCGCCAGGCGAAAACGGCGGGTACTGGTCGGTGACGAGGACGAAGGCGTAGGCGAGGACCCGGTTGTGCCACCGGATCACGCCTTCGACGAAGTCGAACATGCCCCTCGGGTAGCGGCCGGTGAACAGGATCGCGAACCAGGCCACGATGACGATCACCACGGCGGCGATCCACAGGAACGCCAGCACGACGTAGTGAGGGATGGCCAGGAACCACTTCACCAGCGGCAGCCACCGGTTGAGGTCCCGGGCGGCATCCGGGTACTGATACTCCAGATGCACCGACTGATGCTCATCGGTCGACGGGTACCGATCGTCCATCAGGGCCAGGTAGGCGCCCACGCGGTTGCCGAACCGCTGCAGCTCCAGGTTCCAGTCGAACCACCACCGTGGGTACTTCTGACGGAACAGGATCATCAGCAGCGGACCGAAGAACAGCAGGCCGCCGGCACCGGCCGCCACGGCCGTCCCCTCCCCGTTCTCGTA
>DASQUI010000170.1:0-4606 GCA_035641375.1 Actinomycetota bacterium | reverse complement strand
ACGGAGAAGCCTGACTACGGGCGCGTCGTCGACATCTGCACTCGCACCTCGCTCCGGGAGCTGCTGACCCCGGGCCTGCTCGCCGTGCTGACGCCGGTCATCGTCGGGTTCGCCCTGGAGGCCGAGGCGCTGGGGGCCTACCTGGCCGGGGTCATCCTCACCGGGCAGCTCCTGGCCGTCATGCTCTCCAACGCCGGCGGGGCGTGGGACAACGCCAAGAAGCTGGTCGAGGAGGGGTTGTACGGGGGGAAGGGCTCGGAGGCGCACAAGGCCACGGTCATCGGCGACACGGTGGGCGATCCGTTCAAGGACACGGCCGGGCCGGCGCTGAACCCCCTGATCAAGGTGATGAACCTCGTGGCGCTCCTCATCGCCCCCATCGTCGTCACCAACGTGGACAACATCGCCACGCGGACGGTCGTCTCGGTGGTCGGCGTCCTCATCCTGGCGGCGACGATCTGGAACTCCAAGCGGCAGAAGGCCGACGAGCTCGTCTCCGGCGAGCCGCCCAGTCCCGAGGCCGACGCCATCATGACCGAGGCGGGGTAGAAAGCCCCCGGACATGGGCATCCGCCGCTGGCTACAGCGCTTCACGCAGAGCGACGAGGAGCGGCGGCTGGGCGAGGTTCAGGACTGGGCCGCATCCGTGCCCGGCACCACGCGGATCGCCGAGTCCGCGCACCGTGCCCGCACGCGTGTGGCCGGGGTGGTCCGCCGGCTTACCATCAAGCCCGGCGAGGAGACGCTGGAGGCCGTGGTCGGCGACGGCACCGGCGAGCTGACCGCGGTGTGGACGGGACGCAGCTTCATCCCCGGGCTGGGGCTGGGGACGCGAGTGACGCTCGAGGGGCTCCTCGTCGAGGAGCGGAACCTCCACCGGATGGTGAACCCCGTCTACGAGTTCTGGTCCTGATCCCCCATCAGCGCGCGCCGGAGCTCTTCCTCGACCTCGGGGGTGGCGATGGCGAGCACCTCGTCGCCGGGGGCCAGGCGCGTCTCCGGCTGGGGGATGACCACGTGTCCCTCGCGCAGCACGCACACCACCGCTGAGTCCTGGGGCAGTCGGAGCTCATACATCGGCCGGCCGGCAACCGGTGCGCGCTCGTCCAGCTTCACCTCGACCAGCGTGACCTCGCCGCCCTCCAGCTTCAGCAGGCGCACCAGGTCTCCGCTGGTCACCGCCTCCTCGACGAGCGCGGTGAGGATGTGCGGCGGGCTCACCGGGACGTCGACGCCCCACGTGTCGGTGAACAGCCACTCGTTGTTGGGGTGATTGACCCGGGCCACCACGCGGGGGACGCCGTACTCCTGCTTGGCCAGCATTGACGTCACCAGGTTGTCCTCGTCGTCCCCGGTGGCGGCCACCAGCACGTCGGCGCCGTCCAGCTTGGCCTGGTCGAGGACGTAGGGCTCGCAGGCGTCGCCGAGCAGGAGCGTCAGCCCCTCGGCGGCCTCGCGACCGGCCCGTTCCAGCGTGGCCTTGTCCACCTCGATCAGCGTGACCTCGTGGCCCCGCCGTTGGAGGTCGTTGGCCAGGTGCCGCCCGATGTTGCCCCCGCCGGTGACGACGATCCTCATGGGTTACTCGACCTCCGGCTCCAGGAGGAACTCGTAGCGGTCCATGGCGTCCTTGTCGACGAGGAAGTGAGCGATGTCACCCTCCTGGAACGTGGACCCTGCCACCGGGAGGAAGCCGCTGCCACCCCGCTCCACCGCGACGACCTCGACCTTCCCCTCCTCGACCACCGACGCGATCTTCTTGCCGACCAGGTGCGAGGGAACCCGGATCTGCATCTGCAGCAGGGACCCCCCGGCGATGGATTCCTTCAGCTCCTCGCGGCCGTGGAACAGCAGGTACTGGATCTGCTTCGCCGCCCACCGCACGCTGGCCACCGTGGGGATGTTGAAGCGCTCGTAGATCTCGGCACGGCGCGGGTCGAAGATGCGAGCCACGACCTTCTGCACGCGATAGTGCTCCAGGGCGATCCGCGCCGACACGATGTTGGAGTTGTCCCCGCTGGAGACGGCGATGAAGCCGTCGGCCTCCTTGATCCCGGCCTGCTCGAGTACGTCGCGGTCGAAGCCCAGGCCGACGATCGTGTTGGCCTTGAACCCGGGAGGCAGCCGGTCGAAGGCGTCCGGGCGCTTGTCGATGATGGCCACATCGTGCCCGGCCTGTGACAGCTGCACGGTCATCTCGGAGCCGACCCGGCCGCACCCCATGATCACGTAGTGCATGTCCTCACCAGCCTAGCGCGACCCGGGCTCGAACCCCAAAGGGGCCGTGCGTAGAATCGCCGGGTGGCCACCGCCGCCGATCGGATGAAGCGGGTGCTCCTCGGCCGGGCCTTGGCGTCGGAGAAGATGGAGCACCAGCTCCTCCCCAAGACGCTTGCGCTCCCGGTCTTCTCATCCGACCCGCTGTCGTCGAACGCCTACGCCACCCAGGAGATGATGATCGTCCTCGTGGCGGCGGGCGCCGGCGCGCTGTCGCTGATGCTGCCGATCTCCCTGTTCATCATCGCGGTGCTGGCCATCGTGATCACCTCGTACCGCCAGACGGTGCGGGCGTACCCGAAGGGCGGCGGCTCCTACATCGTGGCCCGCGAGAACCTGGGCACGCTCCCCGGGCTCGTGGCCGCGGCGGCGATCCTCAGCGACTATGTCCTGACCGTCGCCGTCTCGGTGACCGCCGGGGTTCAGGCCATCACGTCGGCGGCCCCTGGCCTGCACGACCACTCCGTGCTGCTGGCGCTGGGGTTCATCATCCTCATCTCCCTGGCCAATCTGCGCGGGGTCCGCGAGGCGGGGACGCTGTTCGCCATCCCCACGTACGGGTTCGTGCTGTGCGTGTTCATCACGCTCGCTGCCGGACTGGCGGCGTGCGTGGGCGGGTGCCCCCAGGCCGCGAGCGCCCGCATCCCCCTGGAGCCGCTCCAGGGGCTGTCGCTGTTCCTGATCCTGCGCGCCTTCTCCTCCGGCTCCACCGCCCTGACGGGGGTCGAAGCCATCGCCGACGGCGTACAGGCGTTCCGGCGTCCTCAGTCGAGGAACGCGGCGGCCACGCTGGCGGCCATGGGTGGGATGACGATCACGATGTTCATCGGCATCACCTATCTGGCGCGTTCGTTCAACGTGCACATCAGCGAGGAGCTGCTCGAGCACGGCGGCAGGTCGGTGCTCGCCCAGGTCGGTGAGACGGTGTTCGGTGGCGACGCGGTGATGTTCTACGTGCTCCAGGCGTTCACCGCGGCCATCCTCATCCTCGCCGCGAACACGGCGTACCAGGATTTCCCCCGCCTGTCGGCGATCCTGGCCAAGGATGCGTTCTTGCCCCGGCAGTTCGAGAACCGCGGTGACCGGCTGGTGTTCTCGAACGGCGTCGTCGTGCTCGCCCTGCTGGCGGCGTTGCTTGTGTGGGCTTTTGACGCCAACCTCAACCGGCTCATCCAGCTCTACGTCGTCGGCGTGTTCACCGCGTTCACGCTGTCGCAGGCGGGGATGGTCCGGCGCTGGCTCCGCATGAAGGAGCCGGGGTGGAAGCGGAGCGCCACGATCAACGCCATCGGCATGACCGCCACCGGCATCGTCCTCATCATCGTGGCCGTCACCAAGTTCGTGGGCGGCGCATGGATCGTCATCACCGCGATCCCCCTCATCGTGCTGCTGCTCCTCAGCATCTACCGTCACTACCGCGCCGTGCGAGCGCAGCTGCGCTCCGGGAAGGTCGGCATCCAGCGGGCCGACGCCGACCACGTCGTGCTGGTGCTGACCGACATCGACGCCGCAGCCGCGGAGGCGCTCGGGTATATTCGCTCGTTCCGTCCCCGGCAGCTGCACCCGCTCTATGTGGGGCATCGCCCGCGTGCGGAGGCACAGGCGCTGTGGGAGGCGCTGGGGCGGACGGTTCCCCCGCTCGAGATCATGAGCGGCGACCGAGTGCACAACGTGCTCGAGTACATCCGCGCGCTCGCGGTCGCGGAGAGCGAGTTCGTCACGGTCGTCATCCCGGAGCTGTTCCGCAAGCGGTCGCTGTTTGCCGTCGTGCGCCTGCCGGTCACGTTCCGGCTCAAGGTCCGCCTGCTCCGCGAACCGAGCGTGGTCGTCACCGACGTTCCCGTGCTCGTCGAGCGGGGCGAGCTGGTGGGAGGCGTCGACGCTCGCCCGTTCATCCCCACGCGGGTCATGGCCGTCGTGTTCGTCTCCGCCGTGCATGACGCCACCATGCGGGCCGTGAACTACGCACGATCACTCGGCGCGACCGACACGCGAGCCGTCTTCGTCGCCCTCGATCCGGCCGAGTCCCAGGAGATGATCCGGCAGTGGTCGGAGGCGCGCATGCCGCTCCCCCTCGACGTGGTCGATGCCCCGTTCCGCGATCTCGGTCCGCCGGTCCTCGAGGAGATCCGCCGGATCACCGCGAACACCGACACGGTGGCCGCCGTCATCGTTCCCGAGCTCGTGGTGCGTCGGTGGTGGCACCGTCTGCTCCACAACGTGAAGAGCTTGTTCATGAAGCGGCTCCTCATCTTCGAGCCCAGGGTGATCCTGTCGAGCGTCCCGTTCCAGCTCCGCTAGAGTTCGGCCATGGATCGCGACGCCGCCC
>DASQUI010000169.1:0-2870 GCA_035641375.1 Actinomycetota bacterium | reverse complement strand
GGCGGCATGCCGAGTCCCCTCCGGTCTTTAGAGGATCTTCAGACCCGCCAAGATCGCGTCGCCGTGCGACTCCGACAACCCCTCCCGGTGTGGCTCGGATGCGGCAACTAACGGTGCTTGATGAAGGTGCCCTCCTGAAGCTCGGCGTAGGCGCGCCGAAGCTCGTCCGGCGTGTTCATGACGATCGGACCCTGCCAGGCGACGGGCTCCTCGAGTGGCCGGCCGGAGACGAGCAGGAACCGCATCGCGGCGTCGCCCGCCTGGACGGTGATCTCGTCGCCCGAGTCGAACAGCACGAGGGAACGGTTGCCGGCCTGGTCCCGGACCAGCGTGTCCGCCACGCCCTGCTCATCGACGCGCTCGGTGAGCACGCCGCGGGGCGCCGAAGCGTCGCGGAACGTGCCGCCCCCCTCGAAGACGTACGCGAAGGCGTGCCGCGACGACTCGACCGGCAGCGTCTTCCTCACGCCCGGCGGGACCGAAACGTCGAGGTAGCGCGGATCGGCCGCGACTCCCTCCACGGGACCGGTCTTCCCCCAGAAGTCTCCGCAGATGACGCGCACCCGCGTCCCGTCGTCGTCGGTGACCTCCGGGATGTCCTTCGCGACGATGTCCTGGTAGCGCGGATCGGTCATCTTGAGCGAGCGGGGGAGGTTGGCCCACAGCTGGAACCCGTGCATCCGGCCGCGCTCATCGCCCCTCGGCATCTCCTGGTGGAGGATGCCGCTGCCCGCGGTCATCCATTGCACGTCGCCGGGCCCCATGGCGCCGCGGTTGCCCAGGCTGTCGCCGTGCTGCACGGTGCCGCTCAGGACGTAGGTGATGGTCTCGATCCCGCGATGCGGATGCCACGGGAACCCCGCGAGGTAGTCCTCCGGGTTCTCGTTGCGGAAATCGTCAAGGAGAAGGAAGGGATCGAACTCGTCGGTGTTACCGAAGCCGAAGGCGCGCCGCAGGCGGACGCCGGCGCCCTCGATGGTGGGCAGCGACTGCACGATGCGCTTCACGGGCCGGATGGACATGATGCCTCCTCTCACTCCGCGACGACGACACCGGCAGTAACCACGTCGCGGCGCGCGAGGTTCCCGGCGTCGTTAGCGGTGATAGGCCTCGACGACGTTGAGCGCGCCGTGCCCACCCACGGCGTAGAGCAGGCCGTTGATCACGGCGGTTCCCAAGTAGGCCCGCGCCGTCGGCATCGTGGCATGGACCGTCCACCGGTCCGTCACGGGATCGTACGCCTCCAGCGTACCGGTGGGATGCAAGGGGTTGAGCGGCGCCACGTCGCCGCCCACGGCGTACACCAGGCCGCCGATCTCGCCCACTCCGAGGGCAAAGCGTCGCGTCGGCATCGGCGCCCTCGCGGTCCAGGTATCGGTGGCCGGGTCGTAGGCCTCGACCGTCGCCAGGAAGAGCGTGCCCTCATCCGGCGTGGGGCCGACTACCTGCCCGCCCAACGCGTACACGATGCCGTTGACGGTCCCCGCCCCGAGCAGGGCCCGGGCGGTAGGCATCGATGCCCTGGCGGTCCAGGTGTCGGTGACCGGGTCGTAGGCCTCGACGGTCCCGACCGACGTGTAGGCACAGGGCCCATCGCCCGGCGGCGGCACGACCCATCCCCCGATGGCGTACAGGATGCCGTCCACGACGGCCACGGCCATGTCCGCGCGAGGCGCCGGCATCGGCGCTCTGGTGCTCCACGTGCGCGTGGCCGGGTTGTACGCTTCGACCGTGGCGACGACAGTGGAGTCACCGGACCCGCGGGTGACCCCTCCCACCACGTAGATCACGCCGTCGATGACGCCGATCCCGAATTGTGCGCGTGGGGCCGGCATCGGCGTTCCGGGAGTCCAGGTGTTCGTGGCCGGATCGTACGCCTCGACCGTGGCGCGATAATCCTCCTCGTCCAACCCGCCCAGGGCGTAGAGGCGGCCGTTCACCGCGGCCGCGCCGAGGACGTAGCGTCGAGTGGGCAGGTTCGCCACGCGTGTCCAATGGCCCAGCTCGCCAATCGCCGCGAACGTGACGGGGTTGCCGACGATGTCGCTCCCGGCCGCCCTCGCCGTCATCGTGTTGGTTCCCGCAGTGGGGCCGAGGGTCCAGCCCGCCACGGCGGCAATGCCCGTGGCGGCCGTGGCGACGACACTACCACCGGTGATGGCGCCACCACCACTCGTGACCACGAACGTCACGGGGACGCGATCCACCGGATTGCCGAGGGCGTCCTCGACCAGCACGGCCGGCGGGATGGCGACAGCCGTGGCCACGCTCGCCCTCTGCTGATTGCCGGCCTGGATGGCGATGCGGCCCGGCGGGCCCGCCACGACCTGGACGGTGTCCGACCCGAGGACCGTCTCGGCGACTTTGGCCGACACGATCTTGGCGCCGGCGGCAGTCGAGCTGAGCGTGCCCGTGGCCACCCCGGTGGCGTCGGTAACGCTCGAGGGTTGGACCACGCTGTTTCCCGTCCCCGTGGCGGCCAGGACGACGGTCGCGCCGCTCACCGGATTGCCGTACTCGTCCCGGGCGGTCGCGGTGATGGTGCTCGGGCTCGACCCCGTGCTCGCGGTGATCGTGTCGGGGGCCGCGGTGACGGTGCTCTGCGTGGCGCTCAGGGGTCCGGCACTCACCGTCACGGTCGCGGTCTGGGCGATCGCCGTGTCGTTGATCGTGGCCGAGACGATCTTGGCGCCGGCGGCGGTCGAGCTGAGCGTGCCGCTGGCCGCCCCGTTCGCGTCGGTCAAGCCCGGGGGCTGGGTGAGGGTGTTGCCGGTCCCCGTGGCCGCCAGAACCACGGTCGCGCCGCTGATGGGGAAGCCGCTCTGGTCCTTCGCCGTCACCGTGATAGTGGTGGCGCTCGTGCCGCCGCT
>DASQUI010000168.1:0-2820 GCA_035641375.1 Actinomycetota bacterium | reverse complement strand
GCACAGTTCATCCTCCTGGCCGGCGTCACGGTAGCCGGCGACACGCTGATCCGCTGGTACGTCCTCCACGTCCTGGCACTGCCGTTCGTGATCACCATCTTCCTGGCCGTGCACTTCTGGAGGATCCGGAAGGACGGCGGGATCTCGGGACCCCTGTAGACCATGGCCGAGCGCGCTGAAGAGCTGAACAAGGAGACCTACGAGCGGGTCCTCCAGGAGCTGCTCGGGCAGGGCGTGTCTCGTCGCGTGGCCGAGGGAAGGGCCCGCCGGGTGGCCATGGTCGAGTACCAGAAGGAGCACGGCGACACGGCCAGCCGGCCGCCGAAGACGCCGGAGGAGCGCGAGCACGCTCCAGCCGCGTCCGGCGATGGCGGGGCTGCAGCACCCGCGGCCGCTGCCCAGCCCGCCGCGGCCGCTCCAGCCCAGGTGGCCGTGGCGGCACCGCCCGCGGCGGCGATCCGCACCGCCCCACCGCCGACCGGCAAGCCGCCGTCCCCGAAGCCGGGGGCGCCGGAGAAGCACCGTCTGCTGGCGCTGGTTCCTCCGGAGGGCGTCCAGCGAGTTGAGCGGGAGCAGGGCGACCGCATCAACGTGTTCCCCCACCTGGTCACCTCGGAGCTGCTCTCCCTGGTGGTGGTGACCGCGGCCCTCATCGTGTTCTCGACCTTCGTGAACGCGCCGCTGCGCGAGCTGGCCAACTCCAACCTGACGCCGAACCCGTCCAAGGCCCCGTGGTACTTCCTGGCCCTCCAGGAGCTGCTTCGGTACTTCCACCCCATGGTGGCCGGCGTGCTCGTCCCCACCCTGTTCTTCGCGTTCATGTTCGTCCTTCCGTACGTGGACCGGAACCCCAGCACGAAGCCCGGAGACCGGAAGCTCGCCATCGTGCTGTTCACCATGCTGCTGATGTTCTTCGCCGTGCTCACGATCATCGGGGCGTTCTTCCGCGGCCCCGGGTTCAACTTCGTGTGGCCCTGGAGCGAGGGGTTGTTCTTCGACCTATGACCCAGCAGCTGCTCGCCGTCCTCATCGTCGCGGGGCTGTTCGGCCTGTTCGTCGTGCTGCTGCTGGCGTCGCTGATCCGGGCGAGACGGGCGGCGGCCACGTTCCGCGCGGCGGCCGCGGGCAGGCTGCCCGAGCGGCGCGAGGAGGCACCCGCCGAGCGCCGGGCGCCCCGGCCGGTCTCGAGGCGGGAGTTCTTCCGGCAGTCTCTCCTGGCTTCGCTGGGGCTGTTCACCGCGGAGTTCGGTGCCGCCACGCTGGCCTTCGTGTGGCCGAACCTGCGTGGGGGGTTCGGGGCCCAAATCGACCTGGGCATCACCCCTCAGGCGGTCAAGGACCAGATCCAGACGGACCGGCAGCCCTTCTACTACGGCGCCGGTCGCTTCTACCTCACGGAGTACGACGGCCAGAACACCGAGGAGTACGGCGCTTCCGAGGGCCTCGTTGCCCTGTACCAGAAATGCGTGCACCTCGGGTGCCGCGTGCCCTTCTGCGAGCAGAGCCAGTGGTTCGAGTGCCCCTGCCATGGTTCGAAGTACAACCGAGCCGGCGAGTACCGTGACGGTCCCGCTCCCCGCGGGCTCGACCGCTTCCCGGTGACCGTCGAGGGCGGCATCGTCAAGGTCGACACCGGCCAACGGCTCGAGGGCCCTCCCCGGGGACAGGTCACCGTTCAGCCGAACCCAGACGGGCCGTTCTGCGTGACCATCGGGGGAGAGTGACGGCGTGTCGCTTCCGCTCCTCCTGGGCCTGGGGCTCGCCGCGCTCGTGCTGCTGGCGTTCTTCGGAGGCGTCCTGTGGATCACCCTCCGTCGGCGCCCGGCCCGCCCCCCGGAGATCCCTCCGGCCATGCAGCCCGGTCCGGCCGACGAGGTGCTCGAGCGGAGCATGTTCGAGCGGCTCCTCGGGTGGAACGTGCTGTTCGTGCTGTTCTTCGCGGCATGGATCCCCGTCCTGTGGCTGCGGGAGCCCAGCCAGAACATCGCCGACGAGCTCGACCTGGTCACCCGGGCGGTCCACCGGGGGCGGCAGTGGTTCCTCCCCTCCAGCCCCGAGAACCCCACCGGGTTCGGCTGCGCCAACTGCCACGGCATGAACGCCGAGGGCGGCACCACGCGGTTCACCACCGAGGCCGGGGAGCTGGTCCCGAACTATCCCGTTCCGCCGCTGGGCAACGTGTGCGGCGGCCCGAACACCGGACATCCCCTGATCAAGAGCATCGACGACATCCGCAACACGATCATGCAGGGGCGGCCCGGGACTCCCATGCCCTCGTGGAGCGTTCAGTTCGCAGGCCCCATGAACGACCAGCAGATCGAGGACCTCATCCGGTACCTCGTGTCCATCCAGGAGGGCGTCCCCGAAGACCAGAACGTGTGCACGAACCCCCAGGCCGCCGCGGCCGCCGCCACGCCGTCGCCCTCTCCCAACGGCGGTGAAGAGTCCCCGGGCGCGGGGGAGTCGCCCGGAGCATCTCCGTCTCCCAGCCCGACCGGATAGAGCGATGGAGATCCTGGCGATCAGCCGCGTGACCGTGGAAGGAGCGCTGGCGGTGGTGGCCGCGGGCATCCTCTTCTTCGGCAGCATCTTCATGCTCCTGGCGGCGCTGTTCGGGGCGCGGATGGGGTACCTGGTCACCGCGACGGGGATGTTCGCGTTCATGCTGATCCTCTCGGCGCTGTGGGCGTTCGGGGCCCCGTGCCCCGGGCCGTGTGCGCCGGCGGGGATCCCCGCGAACCTCGGCCCCCGGGGTGAGCTTCCGGCGTGGATCGTGGTGGCGCAGGGCCCATCTCTCTCGTCCGAGCAGGTGCCGGTGCA
>DASQUI010000167.1:0-5922 GCA_035641375.1 Actinomycetota bacterium | reverse complement strand
CCGCGTCGACGATGTCGGTGGTGAACGACCGCCATCGCACGTTCGGCTCGATCCCCAGGAGCAGCGCGATCTTCGAGCTCGCCGGAGCCGCGGCATGGAAGAAGTCGTTGGCCGGCCACTCGATGTGCCGCGTGACGCCGCCCTCCAGACGGACCGTGGGACGGCTGACCTGGAAGTCGTAGAAGGCCTCGGGATCGACGCCGGCGAACCGGCGCGCCTCCCAGCGGTCGCGCAGGTACGAAACCGCGGTGCTGGCGGCCTCCCCGCCGTCGTTCCAACCGCGGAACGCAGCGATGAGGGTGCCGCCGCTGAGGTCGGGGCGATCGTCGAACCGGACGGACGTCACGTCTCCATCCTCCCACGTCATCGCAGCTCCCGGCGGCGGATGTCGGCCCGCACCTCTTCGGTGAGCTCCTCCAGCGCCGCCGAGCGGCGCACGCGGGGTGGCGTGGCGTCGAGGGTGCGCAGCGAGGCCGGCAGGGCCTCGAGCTCGGTGGTGAACCGGTCGCGGGCGGCGTGCCAGCCGCCGGCGACAGTGGTCCGCCCGTCGCGCATCACCTCGGCCAGCAGCGGCTCGCCGCCGGGAGGCGCCGCCTCGTCGAGCAGGCCGACGACGTCGCCGTCGGGCGTGCGCCACACCTGCTTCCGGCCCGGCAGGGTGGCCTTCCCGGTCGAGAGCTTGGCCACCGGCCGCCCGTCGTAATCGACGAGCTTGTAGACGCTGTCCAGCGTGGGGGCGTCGATGGCCACGCCCACCCGGGAGCCGACGCCGAACGCGTCGATGGGGGCGTCGGCCGCGTCGGCGATGACGCGTTCGTCGACGGCGCCGCTGGCGAAGATGCGGACGTCGGTGAGCCCGGCGTGGTCGAGGGCCCGCCGCGACGCCCGGGCCAGCTCGCCCAGGTCGCCGCTGTCCAGGCGGATGGCCACCAGGGGATGGCCGCGGCTGCGGAGATCCTCGGCGACGGCGATGGCCTTCTCCACCCCGAGCAGCGTGTCGTACGTGTCGACAAGGAGCGTGACCCGGTCCGGGAAGTCCTCGGCGAACGCGCGGAACGCCTCCTTCTCCGAGTCGAACGCCTCGATGTACGAATGGGCCATCGTCCCGGCGGCGCGCAGGCCGAGCAGCCGGGCCGCCTCGACGTTGCTGGTCGCCGAGAATCCGGCGATGGCCGTGGCCCGGGCCACCGCCGTGGCCGCCTCGACGCCGTGCACCCGGCGGAAGGCGAAGTCGACGAGGTCGCGCTCCGGCCCGGCCAGTCGGCACCGCGCCGCCTTCGAGGCGATCGTGGTCTGGTACGTGATCTGGTTCAGGAGGTACGTCTCGGCGAGCTGGGCTTCGGGGAGCGGCGCGGTCAGCTCGAGCAGCGGCTCGTTGGGGAACACGATCCGTCCCTCCGGCACGGCCCGGACCTCGCCGGTGAACCGGAGGTCGCGGAACGCGGCGATCGTGTCGTCGTCGTACCCCTGCGTCTCGGCGAGGTAGGAGAGGTCCTCGTCCTCGAAGCGCAGCCCCTCCAGCCACTCGAGGCAGCGCTCCAGCCCGCACGCCACGAAGAAGCCCCACGACGGGGGAAGCTCCCGGATGAACAGGCTGAACGTGGCCGGGGCGGTCATGCCGCGCTTCAGGTAGCTGGCCGCCATGTTCAGCTCGTAGAGATCGGTGAGGAGCGCTCGCCCCATGGCGGCGAGGATACCCGCGGATGGTGTGGAAGGATGACGACGTGTCCGACACGGCGATGCCGCCACCGCAGAAGCGCGCTCGGCCCCGCGACGAGCTGGGGCGGCCCCTGCCGTGGGGATCGGAGAACCGCCTCGACCTGGAGGACTTCGACGCGCTGCCCACCGACGAGAATCACCGCCTGGCCATCGCCCACTTCAACGCGGGGCGGTTCTTCCCCGCCCACGAGGCCTGGGAGACCGCGTGGAAGCAGTCGAAAGGCACGCCCGACGAGGAGTTCTTCAAGGGACTGTCCCAGCTCGGCGCCGGCTACACGCATTACGCCCGGGGGAACCCGCACGGGACGCACACGTTGATCCGCCGGGGGACCGGCCGGATCCGAGGATTCGGCCCACTCCACCACGGGGTCGACGTCGAGGTGCTGGTGCGCGAGGCCGAGGAACACGCCCATCTCGCCGAGGAGGTCGAGGGGACGGGCCGCCCGATGCCCTCGTTCGACCATCCCCGCATCTGAGCAGGGAGGCGGGTACCATCGGGATCGTGACCCGCCGTCTCATGCTCAAGATCGCGGGTGAGATCGGAACGAAATCCTCCCGCACCCGCCGGAGGTTCCTGCGCATCCTTGCCGGGAACGTCCGAGCCGCGCTGGCCCACGCCGCGCTGCCCGGGACCGTCGAGTCGCGGTGGAGCCGGCTGTTCGTGGAGACGCCGGACCCCGATCGGGCCCGCGACGTGCTGTCCACGGTGTTCGGCGTGCACTCGATCTCCGACGTCGCCGTCCTCCGGTACCGCGATCTCAGCGACCTCGTCGAGCAGGCCGCGGCCCTGTATCACGATCGCGTCGCCGGGAAGACGTTCGCGGTGCGGCCTCGCCGCTCGGGCGACACCGGGTTCTCGTCACGCGACGTCGCCGTGAAGCTCGGCGATGCGCTGCTCTCCGTCTCGGCCGGCGTCAACCTCGACGAGCCGGAGGTCGAGGTGCCCATCGAGGTGGTCGACCGGAAGGCCTACGCGATCCTGGCGTCGACGCCAGGGGCCAAGGGGCTGCCGCTCGGCAGCGGTCATCCCGCGGTGGCCTTATTCTCCGGCGGGTTCGACTCGCCGGTGGCGGCGTGGATGGTCATGCGCCGCGGCACCGCCCTCGATCTGGTGGTGTGCGATCTCGACGGGTGTGGCGGGCCCGATGTCGCCCTGGAGGTGGCCCACGCTATGGCTTCCCGGTGGGCACCGGGCGTGGAGATGCGGGCCCACGTCGTCGACCTCGTCCCGGTGGTCGAGGCCCTCCGCCGCGATGTGGAGTCCCGCCTTCGCCAGGTGGTGCTGAAGCGGGCCATGTACCGGGCGGCCACGCTGGTGGCGGGGGAGGTCGGCGGCGAGGCCGTCGTCACCGGCGAGGTGCTGGGGCAGGTGTCGACGCAGACGCTGCGCAACCTGGCCGTGGCCGAGGACGCCGCCGGTGTGCCGGTGCTGCGCCCCATCATCGGCATGGACAAGGAGGAAATCATCGCCCTGGCCCGCCGCCTGGGCACGCACGACCTGTCCGCCCGCGTCCAGGAGCACTGCGCCATCGCCACCGGGCGCGTCGAGACCGGCGCGCGGTTGGAGGAGGTGGTCACCGCGGAAGGGCAGGTCGACGAGACGTTCATCCACACCGCCGTGCGAAGGCGGCGCATCGTCGAGCTGTCGA
The DNA here is from genome assembly GCA_035641375.1 of Actinomycetota bacterium. Lineage (GTDB taxonomy): Bacteria > Actinomycetota > UBA4738 > UBA4738 > CALAEC01 > DASQUI01. The sequence goes on along the minus strand of DASQUI010000167.1, from coordinate 2,554 downwards.
CGTGGTCCGCGGGGCCGCGGCCCGGGCACGTCGTCGAGGAGGTGCCCGCCGGGGCCGTCGTGATCGACGTCCGGGAGGCCGACGAGGGCGAAGACCTCGGCCACCGCCGGCTCCCCTTCAGCCGGGTCGACGAATGGCTTCCCACCCTCGATCGCGGCGCGCAATACGTGTTCGTGTGCACGTACGGCATCCGCTCCGAGCTGGTCGCCCGAGAGCTGGTCGGCCGCGGGTACAAGGCGCTGGCGCTGGCCGGCGGCATGGCCGCCCTCACGCACGCCGCGTGACCATGGGCGTCCTCGGTCCATCGACCGCGGCGTCGTCGTGGCCGCGCCCGAGCTAGCCGCGGCCCCCGGCGGCCGCCGCGGAGACGCCGCCGGGACGCCCCGCCCGGACCCACAGCCCGTACATGATGCCGGCGATCAGCGCGACGGCCACCAGCGAGACGATGGGAAGGCCGCGGCCAACGTTGAGCACCAGCGTCGCGGCGACGGTCAGCGATCCGATCAGATTGACGACCAGGTAGGCCGGTCGGCGCTCCTCCCAGGAGCGCTTGGCCATCGACACCAGGCCGAACAGGAACGCCACGAACACGGCGACGGCGTAGAAGTGCACCAGGGCCTGCTCCTCGGCGCCGCTGACCACGAGCAGCGTGACGGCGACCGCGGCGAAGATGCCGACTCCCCAGTACGGCACGCCCTGCCGGTTGGTCTGCCCCAGCCATCGAGGGAGGATGTCTCCTTCGCTGGCCAGCGCTTTGAGTACGCCGGGGCCGGCCTGGAACGAGGAGCTCGCCGCGGCCAGCAGCAGGAGCAGGCTGGATAGCTGGAACGCTCCGAACAGAACGCCCGAGCCGACCACCCGCTTGGCCACCGTGGCCACCAGGGTGAGCTGGTGTTCGGGAATGGCCACGTCGTTGAGGATGGCCAGGGCGGTCAGCCCGATGGTGAGGGATCCGACCATGGCCAGGGTGAGCCAGAGCGTGATCCGCCCGAACCGCACTCGGTCACGGTCACCGAGCTCCCCGAGCTCGGCGATGGCCGACGACGGCGCCTCGATCCCGGTGGCCAGGGCCATGGCCACCGGGAAGGCCAGGAGGACGTCGAGCGGGACGGTCCGTCCCGCCCCCGCCGTTCCAGGGACCGCGACGGGCGCGGAGGCCAGCCCCAACCCGACCACGACCAGGGCGGCACCCACGAACAGCAGCGTCATGGCGGCGAACACCGACCGCCCTCGGTGGCCCAGGAGCACCAGCGCCCCGACGAGGACCGCCGCGGTCACGGCGAAGACCAGGCGCAGGGATCCCAAAGATGGCGCGAACGAGATGAGGGCGGACGTTGCCGCCGCGGCGCTGATGGCGATGGTGAGGCTGTAGTCGACGATCAGCGCGGCCAGCGGAGGGAAGCTCCATCCCTCACCGAACGCATCCCCCGCCGCTGCGGCAGCGCCGCCGCCCTTCGGAAACCGGGCCACAAGCTGGTGGTAGTTGGTGACGACCAGGGCGATGACCGCCAGGACGAGGAGCATGGTGAGAAGGAGTACGGAGAGATCGCCGGACAGCGCCTGGAGCGCGGCCTCGATCGCGTACGCCACCGAGGAGATGGGATCCCCCATGACGGAGAGCGAGAACGCCAGGAGCAACAGCACGCGGGAACGTCGGTCGCCCGGCATCCCCGAAGGATAGGACTACTTGTCTTCCGAGTCCTGACGCGGGGCCGGAGTCCTCGGCGGGATCTCGGAGACCGGGGTCGGCGGATCGCCGAGCCACGACTCGGTGCCGGCGTCGTCAGTCCCGGCACGGCGCTTGTTCCGGGCGATGCGGCGCTCCTCGCGCGCGTTCGCCTTCTTCGCCTTGTTCGTGTTCCGCTGCCGCTTCCCGTAGCTGTCAGGCATCTCGGCCTCCTTCGTTCTCTGAGCGGCATCCGTGGCGGATGCCACGCCGGTCACTCACGACCGCTCCAGCGGGTGGCGCAACGTGGGCGGCGTGTGCAGCCAGCAGTCGTCGGACGCGTTGTACGTGGAGAGGATCGTGGAGCATCCGGGCTCCGCGCACATCCTTCCGGGCGGGGGCCGGGACGCAGCTCCCTTCCCGTGTGCGGGGGTTCCCAGTGCAACCTCGCTCTTCTTGGCCATCCGCTCTCCCTCCATAGCCGAGACACGCCGGTTCGGGGGGCGAGGCGAGAGACCAAGGACGTCAGATGCTGTCCCGCGACGCGAACCTCGGACGTTTGTCCGATGATCAAGACTATCACGCCCTGCCGACGTCCCCGCGGCTGGGGCTTTCAGGCCCCGCCGAGCTCCGCGAGCCGCCGCTCGAGCAGGCGCCGCTCGGCATCGTCGTGGACGAGCGCCAGCGCGCGACGGTACGCATCACGGGCCTCGTCCGTTCGGCCGAGTCGCCGCAGTAGCTCGGCCCGCGTCGAGTGCAGGTACCGGTAGTCGTCGAGGTCGATGCGGTCGACGATGCCGGGCCCTTCCTCGGGACCCTGGGACTCGGCGACGGCCACGGCCCGGTTCAGCTCGACGACCGGCGAGCGGGTGAGGCGAGACAGCTCGC
>DASQUI010000166.1:0-10758 GCA_035641375.1 Actinomycetota bacterium | reverse complement strand
TGGCATCGGAGGCGGCGCATCGCCTGGTCGGCGTGGACGAGAGCGAGGTCCGTCTCGACGCCGCCGCCCTGGCCGCGCTGCCCACGCCCTTGGCCGCCCGCGTCGTCCGCCAGTCGCTTCGTTTGGCTTCTGCGGCCGGCGGGGAGTGGGACGCCGATGTCGGTGCTCCGCACATCGAGGCGATCATGGGACTCGCTGCGGGACGTCCCGGACGCGCCGTAGATCTGCCGGGGGTCTTGTCCGCCACGCGCGACAGGGAGTATGTTCGGATCTCTCGCCCTTCCCCGAGCCCGGCGACGCACCCGCGCCGGCGACCGCGAGAGCCGGGCAGGCGGTCAGGGTAGAAGGGGGACACGGTGGAGGGCAACGGACACGGTCGGCGTACGGCGACACTCGCTCAGCACGTGGCGGAGTACGAGCAGGACATCGATCGGGTGCTCATCACCGACGACGAGATCCAGGATCGCATCCGAGAGTTGGGTGAGCGGATCACCGACGACTACCGGGGACGGGAGCTCCTCCTCGTCGGCGTTCTCAAGGGGGCGTTCGTGGTCATGGCCGACCTGTCGCGGTACGTCCGGCTCCCCCTGCAGTTCGACTTCATGGCGGTCTCGTCGTACGGGGCGTCGACGAAGACGTCGGGGGTGGTGCGGATCCTCAAGGACCTCGACATCGATCTCGAGGGTCGCGACGTCCTCCTCGTCGAGGACATCGTCGACTCCGGCCTGACGCTCCAGTACCTGCTGAAGAACCTGCGCACCCGCCGGCCGGCCAGCCTCGAGGTGGCCGCCCTCTTCCAGAAGGCCGGGGTCCAGCAGGTCGACCTCGACATCCGGTATCGGGGCTTCGAGCTCCCCCCGGTGTTCGTGGTGGGCTACGGCCTCGACTTCGACGAGCGGTACCGCAACCTGCCGTATGTGGCCACGCTGAAGCCCGACGTGTACGGGGAGCCGGTGACGTAGGAGCGGCGGGGCCGTCCTCGGAGGCCCGTGCTACCATCGGTCGCGAGGGGGGGCGCCCGTGCGTCTCCCCTTCACGACCGAAGGAGACGTTCTGAGCAAGCCTCGCACCCCCAGGGCGCGTCCGCTCCGTAGTCCTCTTCTGTATCTCGTCCTGGTGCTCGGCGGGCTGTGGTTCTTCGTCAGCTTCGCCACGAGGAGCCCAGAGTCCCTGGAGGTGCCGCTCAGCGAGCTCGAATCGATGGCGGCCAAGGGCGACGTGGCCAACGCCACCTTCCTGGAGCGCGATCAGCGCATCGAGGGGAAGCTCGTGACCGGCGAGCCGTACGTCACCGCGTATCCGCAGGAATACCAGGACGAGCTGGCTAACAAGCTCCAGGAGGCCGGGGTGCCGGTTTCCGCCGACGCCCAGAAGGGATCGGTCTTCCTGAACGTGATCCTGCAGATCCTTCCGTTCCTCCTGATCTTCGGCTTCATCATCTTCTTGATGCAGCAGGGGCAGGGCGGTGGCGGCCGGGTCATGTCGTTCGGCAAGGCCAAGGTCCGACAGGTCGCCAAGGACGAGCCCAAGACGTCGTTCGAGGACGTCGCCGGGGTCGATGAGGCCATCGAGGAGCTCCAGGAGGTCAAGGAGTACCTGGAAACGCCGGCCAAGTTCCAGGCCATGGGGGCAAAGGTTCCCAAGGGCGTGCTTCTCTACGGCCCACCGGGCACCGGCAAGACGCTCCTGGCCCGGGCCGTGGCCGGTGAGGCCGGTGTCCCCTTCTTCTCCATCTCCGGCTCGGACTTCGTGGAGATGTTCGTCGGCGTGGGGGCGGCCCGGGTCCGCGACCTGTTCGAGCAGGCCAAGACGAACGCCCCGGCCATCGTGTTCATCGACGAGATCGACGCCGTCGGCCGCCATCGCGGTGCCGGCCTCGGCGGCGGCCACGACGAGCGCGAGCAGACGCTGAACCAGCTGCTCGTGGAGATGGACGGTTTCGACGCACGCACCGGTGTCATCCTCATGGCGGCCACGAACCGTCCCGACATCCTCGACCCTGCGCTGCTCCGCCCGGGCCGGTTCGATCGCCACGTCGTCATCGACCGTCCCGACCTGGAGGGACGGAAGGGCATCATGCGCGTCCACGCCCGGGGCAAGCCGTTGGCCGACACCGTCGACCTCGACGTCGTGGCCCGGCGCACGCCCGGGTTCACCGGCGCGGACCTGGCCAACGTCGTCAACGAAGCAGCGCTGCTCACGGCGCGGCGCGCCAAGGACGCCGTCACCATGTCGGAGCTCGAGGAGGCCATCGACCGCGTCATCGCCGGGCCAGAGCGGCGGACCCGCGTCATCTCCGACCGCGAGAAGGAGATCACGGCGTACCACGAGGGCGGGCACGCCGTGGTCGGCCACGCCCTGCCCAACGTCCCGCCGCTGCACAAGGTGACGATCATCCCTCGCGGCATGGCCGGCGGGTACACTCTGGCGCTTCCCACCGAGGACCGGATATACCAGACCCGCGCCGAGCTCATCGACCAGCTGGCGTTCGCGCTCGCCGGGCGGGTGGCCGAGAGCTTGGTGTTCGGCGACGTGACCACCGGCGCCGGAGACGACATCCGCAAGGCCACGAGCCTGGCCCGGCGCATGGTCACCGAGTTCGGGATGTCCGAGCAGCTGGGCCCGCTGACCCTGGGGCAGCGTGAACACGAGGTGTTCCTGGGGCGCGACTTCAACGCCGCTCCCGACTACTCGGATCAGCTGGCCTTCGAGATCGACACCGAGGTGCGACGCCTCATCGACGAGGCCCACGACGAGGCCCTCGACATCCTCAGCGCCAATCGGAAGAAGCTGGACGCGCTGGCCACGGCGCTCATCGAGCGAGAGACGATCGAAGCCGAGGATCTGGAGGCCGTGCTGGGCACGCTGAAGACGAAGCCCTCGGCCAACGGCCAGAGGAAGAAGGGCGCCGGTGTCGTCGTGGCCCGCCGCAGCGAACGCGGCCGCGACTCCGGGAAGGGCAAGGGCGGCCGCCTCCGGTGACCGACGAATTCGACGCCCAGAAGGTCGAGGAGGGCGTCCGCCTCATCCTCGAAGGGATCGGTGAGGATCCCGGCCGCGAGGGCCTGAAGGAAACCCCCCGCCGCGTCGCCGACATGTACCGCGAGGTGTTCGCCGGCCTCCACGAGGATCCCGACGCCGTGGTCGACGCGGTGTTTGACGTCGGACACGACGAGATGATCATGGTTCGCGACATCCCGCTGTACTCGATGTGCGAGCATCACCTGGTCAGCTTCGTCGGCAAGGCCCACGTGGCGTACGTGCCCGGCGAGGACGGACGGATCACCGGCCTCTCCAAGCTGGCCCGGCTGGTCGACGTCCTTTCTAAGCGGCCGCAGGTCCAGGAGCGGCTGACCACCGACATCGCCGACGTCCTGGAGCGGGTGCTCAAGCCCCGCGGCGTGTTCGTCGTCGTCGAGGCCGAGCACCTGTGCATGTCGATGCGCGGCGTGAAGAAGCCCGGTTCGCAGACCGTGACCTCGGCGGTCCGGGGCGTCTTCAAGACCGACGCCCGGACCCGCGCCGAGGCCATGGGCCTCATCCGCGGCCGCGACTGAGCCGCTACCCGATCGTAGACTCCTGGGTCTGCGGGTTCAGGCGCGGCAGCTTCTGCGAACCCATCCGGACCCTGCTCGACAGCAGCATGACGTCGGAGCCGCGTCCGGAGTCGTTCGTGTAGATGAAGCCGTTGTACCAGTACGACGACCACGTGTTGGCACCGTGCGGATCGAGGTGGCCGACCTCCCGGGGCGCTGCCGCGTTGGTCATGTCGACGACGGTTGTCCCACCGGCGTAGTACGAGCTCACCCAGAAGTAGCCGCGCGACGTCGGGATGAAGTTGAAGTTGTGCGTCGTGCAGTTGCCGGCCCCCTGAGGCCGCGGGATCTTGAACGAGCCCAGCGGTGCTTCCTGTGTGGAGGCATCCATCACGTCGAGCGAGCCTACGTCGTAGATCCACGCCGCGCCGAGCGTGGCTGGGTCGGTGTCGCGGCACCGCGGCTGCGTCCCGCCACCGGCCTCGTCACCGAAGACGACGCGCTCGCCGTCCCACGTGAACGCGGCGCTGTGCCAGAACTCGATGTTGGAGTTGTGGACACGTGCCGTCGTCGTCGGCTGCTCCGGATCGGAGATGTCCCAGATCTGCCCCTCGACCAGACACGCTGAGGCGGCCAGGTTCAGCTCCATGAACACCGTGATGTCGTGGCAGCCCCGGTATCCGGCGATGCCGGCCCGGTCGTTCAATGTGAACTGGGGCTCGCCGATGACCGCGGCGTCCTGGGGTGTGGCAAGCGGGACCTCGACGACGGAGATCTGGGAGTGACCCTGCGGCCTCTCCTCGGTGGCCCGCGTGCACTCGGTGCCGAACGGCGTGGGTCCGAGGTGCGACGCCGGGTACGAGGCGACGTACAGGAGGACCCGTTCGTTCTCGGGGTCGGGCACGAGCGTGTGGGTGTGCGATCCGCAGTCGGTTGGGACGCCCGTCACGTAGACGGGATTCGCCGGATCCTTCACGTCGAAGACGCGGATCCCTTCGAACCCGTTCTCGGTCGATGGAAGCTGGGTGCTGTCGCAGGTCGGTCCGGTCCGCGGGGTGTCGATCGACAGGAACAGCAGGCCGGCCCAGACGGAGATGTCATGCTGCACCCCGGGGCACGGGTAGTCGACGACCGTCTCGGGGTTCTCCGGGTCGCTGATGTTGAGGATGCGGAACCCGTCGTAGTGCCCCGCGTAGGCGAGACGCCCCCAGAAGGCCAGGTCGGAGTTCCGGTACGTGGAGTCGAACCGCGTGCGCGGCGACGAGCCGACGATATGCATGTTCGCCGTCTGGCTCTCCGGGCTCGGCGTGTACCAGCCGGGATGATCGGCCGATGCCGGGAGCGCTCCCAACATGGCCAGGACCGCGAACGTGGCGACCAGCGATCTGCGCATGCCAACCTCCCCTCCTCGGATGAGCGGTCGATACCCTTCCCCGAATCCGAACCCTGAACCTCTGCTGCACCCTTTGTGCGATACACGAAGGATGTCGGGGTCGTGGCCTGGAAGAGGTTTGTGAGTCCCGAACGGAGGCATCCAGTAGGCTCGTCCTGATGGCGGCGTTCGACTGGCCGGTGCGGGATCGCGTCCTCCGGTGCGGGGAGCGGACCCACGTGATGGGCGTGATCAACGTGACGCCCGACTCCTTCTCTGATGGCGGGCGCTTCTTCGATCCCGAGGCCGCGGTGGCCGAGGGGTTGCGCATGGCGGACGAGGGTGCCGACCTCCTCGACGTGGGCGGAGAGTCCACTCGCCCGGGCTCGGATCCCGTAGCCGTCGACGACGAGCAGTCGCGTGTCCTGCCCGTGATCAAGCGGCTCGCCGCCGAGGTCGACATCCCCATCTCCATCGACACCCGGAAGCACGAGGTCGCCGCGGCCGCGCTGGACGCCGGAGCGACGATCGTCAATGACATCACCGCGGGGGGCGACCCCGACATGTTCGGCGTCGTCCGCGATGGTGGAGCTGGCCTCGTCCTGATGCACATCAAGGGCGAGCCGAAGACGATGCAGCAGAACCCCACGTACGAGGACGTTGTTCGCGAGGTCCACGACCATCTCGCCAAGCGAGTCGAGGCGGCCGTGGCCGCCGGCATCGGCCGCGACCGGCTGGCCGTCGATCCCGGGCTCGGCTTCGGCAAGACCGGGACGCACTCGTTGATGCTCATGGCGGAGATCAAGGCTTTCCTCGACCTGGAGCGGCCGGTGGTGGTCGGCCCGTCCCGGAAATCGTTCATCGGCGCCGCGCTCGGCGACTTGCCCGTCGGGGAGCGGCTGGAGGGCACGGCGGCCGCCGTCGCCGTGATGGCGTGGCAGGGCGCCCACATCGTCCGCGTCCACGATGTGCGGGAGATGGCCCGGGTGGTCCGCGTCGTCGACGCTATCCGCTCCGCATGACCGCCTTCGATCGATCGACGGTTGCCGTTTCGGGCGGGGACCTGGTCGTCATCGACGAGGGGGAGGGGCCGGCCGTGCTCCTCCTCCACGGGTTCCCCACCTCATCGCATCTGTGGCGAGACCTCGTGCCCATCCTGGCAGTTCGCCATCGGGTCATCGCTCCCGATCTCCTGGGCTACGGCGCGTCGGAGAAGCCCCTGGATGCTCCGCTTGACGTCACCAGCCAGACGACGTACGCGCGAGAGCTGCTCGACCACTTCGGCGTCGATCGCGTCGCCCTGGTCGGCCACGACATCGGCGGCGGCGTCGCCCAGCTGCTGACCGGAGACAAGCGCGTGGAGGCCGTGGCCCTGATCGATCCGATCGTTCACGGGGCGTGGCCTGTCGAGGGGGTCCGCCGGCTCCAGGCCAAGAGCGACGTCGACGGCTCGCTGGTCGAGCGGTTCGTGCGGGTCAGCTTCGACCTGGGGATGGGGCACCGGGACCGCCTCTCCGCCGAGGACGCGGAGGCGTACCTCGCACCGTGGCGAGACGAGCCCGCCGCGTTCGGACGGGCGGCACGGGCGCTCGATGGTCAGGGACTGCGCGGGGTGCACGAGGACCTGGCCCGGTTCGAGGGCCCGGCGTTCGTCCTGTGGGGCGAGGACGATCCCTTCCTTCCGTCGTCGCTGGCCGAGCCGCTGGGGGAGTCGTTTCCCGACGCCGGGGTGGCGCTGCTGCCGGGCTGTGGTCACTACGTGACCGAGGATGCCCCCGAGACGGTCCTGCCGATCGTCACCCAGTTCCTCCGCAACCGGTACCTGGGCGAGGCGGGGCACGACCACGACCACGGGCCCGTGGGCATCGATCTCGGCGTATCCTTCGATCGGCCGCCGCCTCCGGACGACCTCGTGGACGAGTGAGACGAGTGACATGGGCAAGCTCGACCTCTCGCTGACGCCCCAGGAGCTCAACGACTACCTCACCACCCAGCGCATCGTCCGCGTGGCCACCGCCGACGAGAGCGGCGAGCCCCACGTCGTCCCGCTGTGGTTCGTGTGGCACGACGGGGCCGTGTTCATGAACTCCACGCTCGGGAACCTCACCGTCGAGAACATGCTCCGCAGCGGCCGGGCCACCGCGGTCGTCGACGACGGCGTCGAGTACGACGTCCTGCGCGGGGTGACCATCCACGGCACGGTGCGGCGAGCCGATGACGATCCGCGACAGCCGGAGGTGGAGCGTCTGTGGTCCCAGAAGTACATGGCGGGTGGAGAGGTCCCGTACAGGAGATGGCGCGGCCGCACCTGGCTGCGGATCGACCCGGACTCCACGACGTCGTGGGACTTCCGGAAGATCCCCGCCGCCAAGGCCGGGCGCAACGCCGAGCGGGCCGGAGGGGGAGCCTGACATGCCACAGCTCGTTCGAGTGATCGGGATCGGTGCGGAGGGGCGGCACGGCGCCAGCGACGGCGAGCGCGATGCGTCTCAGCGATTCACCGTCGACGTCGAAGCCGTGGTGGAGGCTCGTGACGACGACCTGGCCACCACCGCCGACTACCGCGACATCGTGGCCCGCACACGCGAGGTCATCGAGACCGAGTCGCACACCATCATCGAGACGGTCGCCGAGCGGGTTGCCGGGGCCGTGGCCGCGGTGGACGGCGTCCTGTCCTGCCGCGCCACCGTGCACAAGCCGGCCGCGGCGGGGCGCCTTCAGGCCGACGACATCTCGGCGGAGGCAACCGCCGAGCGTCCGTGACGCTGGCCTACCTCGGGCTCGGCTCCAACCTCGGGGATCGACTGGCGAACCTCACCACGGCCGTGTCTCTCCTCGGCGAGCGCGGCATCCGGCTCCGCCGCTCGTCCCGCGTCTACGAGACAGAGCCCGTCGGCGGCCCGCCCCAGCCCGATTTCCTCAACGCCGTCATCGAGGTCGAGACCGGCGGTGACGCCCGCGGGCTCCTCGACGCATGCCTCGGCGTCGAAGGCGACATGGGACGGGTCCGCGGCGAGCGGTGGGGGCCGCGGATCATCGACATCGACATCCTGACGTTCGGGCGGGAGGAGATCGCCGAGCCCGGCCTGGAGGTTCCCCATCCGCGGATGCACGAGCGAGGCTTCGTCCTGGTGCCGCTCCTCGAGCTCGACGCTGACCCGCCGCTTCCCGGCGGCCGTCGGATCGCCTCCCTCCGACTGGGTGCCGTGGGTCTCGGCGGGGTCCGTCCCGTGGCTCCGCCCCTGCAGGCCGAGTAAGAGTCAGATCAGCAGCCGGACGACCGCGGTGGCCACGGCGGCGATTGCGAGCACCACGGCGAGTGGGGCGCGCAGCGTGACGGCCACCGCCCCGGCCGCCACTCCGATCAGCCGCTCGTCGACGACGAGCTGCCGTCCGGCCCCGAAGGTCTCCGTGACGACCAACGCCGAGAGCACGGCCGGGGCGAGGAGGCCGAGCATCCGGGCGATCCGCGGGGGCATCTGCCGCCCACCGAGGAGCACGGGCCCCACGGCCTTCAGGGCCATCGTTCCCGCCCCGGCCAGCAGGACCACGATCCAGACGCGACTCATCGGGACCACCAGCCGAGGACGACGGCGGCCGAGGCGGCGACGACGGGGATACCGGGGGAAGCCACCGGCACGAGGACCGCGGCGATGGCCGCTCCGGTCAGGGCCGCGGCGAACGCGGAGCGCGACCGGACCAAGGGCACCACCAGGGCCAGGAAGAGCGCGGGGAAGGCGGCGTCGAGACCGAGCCGCTCCGGATCGCCGAGCAGGTCTCCAAGGGTGACGCCGAGGAGCGTCCCCAGGTTCCACACGACGTAGAGGAGCAGGCCCGCACCGACCAGTCGGGCCGTGTCGAACCGGTCACCGACCCGGGACACCGCCCAGGACTCGTCGACGATCATCTGGGCGCGCACGAAACGCTTCCACCGCGGCCCCTCGAAGCCGTCGGCCACCGACACCCCGATGGGTCCGTACCGCGCGTTCAGGGTCAGCGCGGCGGCCACCGCGGCGGCGGCCTGGCCGCCCGCCCCGAGGATCGAGGCCGCGGCGAACTGGGCCGATCCGCCGAACGTGGTGGCCGACATGACCAGCGGCGCCGCCACGCCCATCCCGGCGGCCCGGGCCAGCACGCCGAACGCCGCTCCGAACGCCATCGCGGGCACGATGAGCGGTGCCACGGCCCGGGCTCCCGCCGCGTAGCCGGATCGAGCCGGTGACGCCACGCTCATGCCACCTCGGCCGGCGCGGTCAGCACCTCGTAGTGCGTCACCCGCTCCGGGGCGTGGAGGAGGAACCGCTCATCCTCGGGGTAGTAGCGGGCCCTGGTCGGGTCCGGGCCGGCGAAGGCCTCGACGGAGGCCAGTGAATCCCACAGTGAGACCAGGAGGAACGTGGCCCGGTCGTCGTCCACGTCGCGAAGGACGAGAACGCCGCGGTTCCCCGGGGTGTCCCGAAGGTCCGGGACGCCGGTCAGATCGAGGTATCCCGCGTAGGCTTCGGCGTCCTCGGCCCGCGTCGTCCCGCTCCAGACCCGGGCGATCATCGGTCCCAGCCTCGCATCACCCGGAAGCCCGTGCGGACCAGCCGCATGCCCAGCGCCTCGCGCCAGCCGGGCACCTGGGCCGGGGCTCGGCAGGCCGCCCGCCGAAGGTCCTCCACGCGGGCCTGCGCCACCTCGTGCGCGAAGGACGGTCGCATCTCTTGCCTCCTTCCTGAGGGGTCGTAACCTTCGTGTACTCTACGAGGGTGACGCATCACCTGTCAAACCGTTTCGACGGTGAGAGTCGGCATGTGGAGGGGGGGTTTGCCCGTCACTCCTAAACGGCATACAGTGGTTGCTATGGAACGGGAGATCCATGAGGAGGAGACGGGGTCCCGCCCGGCCCCGGGGGATCTGGCCCTGGTCCAAGCCTTCGTCAACACCGTCGACATCGAGTCCGGGGAGGAGCAGTTAGCTACCCCCGGCGCGCTGGAGGCGTGGCTCCGCAGCCACGGCCTCCTGGTCGACGGTCCCTCGCTGACCGATGCCGACCTCCGCCTGGCCATCACCTCCCGCGAGGCCCTGCGAGCGCTGGCCTACGCCAATCATGAAGGCGAGACGGACCCGGCGGCACTCTCCACCCTCGACCGGGTGGCCGCCACGGCCCGGCTGCGGATGCGCTTCGACCAGCACGGTCCCCGGCTGGAGCCGGAGCTGCCGGGGATCGACGGCGCGCTGGGGCGGCTCCTCTCGATCGTGTACGCCTCGATGGTCGAGGGCTCGTGGTCCCGGCTGAAGGCGTGCCGCCGCGACACGTGCCGATGGGCGTTCTACGACCGATCCCGCAACCGGACGTCGTCCTGGTGCACGATGGCCGTCTGTGGCAACCGAGAGAAGGCCAGGGCGTACCGCCTCCGCCGTCGCCAAGAGGCATGACCCGACGGAGCGGCATCGTCGTCCGGCCCGTCACGCCCCGGCGATGGTCCGATCTCCTCGAGCTATTCGGTCCCAACGGTGCTTACTCCGGCTGCTGGTGCATGTGGTGGCGGCAGACCTCCGCGGACTACGACCGCGATCACGGCGAGCCGAACCGGCGCGGCCTGAAGCGTCTCGTCGACGGGGGCCGGGTCCCCGGCCTCCTGGCCTATGTCGACGGCGAGCCGGTCGGGTGGGTGTCCGTCGCGCCGCGCGAACAGTTCGGCCGGCTGGAGCGCTCCCCCGTCCTGAAGCGCGTCGACGACCGGCCGGTGTGGTCGGTGGTCTGCTTCTACATCCACCGCTCGCATCGCCGCCGTGGCGTCGGGGCGGCGCTGCTCGAGGCGGCCGTGGCCCAGGCCGCCCGGCGCGGAGCCCGCATCGTGGAGG
>DASQUI010000165.1:0-4700 GCA_035641375.1 Actinomycetota bacterium | reverse complement strand
GCGAACGTGCCCAGCGCGCCCCACAGGCAGGCCTGGGCAACGATCAGCAGCAGGGTCGAGCGGCGGACCAGGACGGTGCGCCCAGCGACGTCGGGCGGCATGGTCCCCCGTTCTCCCTCTCCCGTCGAGTGGGCGCTACTTGATCTCGAGGAGCTTCTCCCGGACGGCGTACACGACGGCCTCCATGCGGGAGTGGAGCTGGAGCTTCTCGAGGATGTTGCGGATGTGGTTCTTCACGGTGTTCTCGGAGATGAACAGGTCCTTGGCGATGTCTCGGTTGTTCATCCCTCTGGCGACGAGGCGGAGCACCTCCATCTCGCGCTCGGTGAGCTTGGGACTGGGCACGTTGGCCCGCTCCTCGGCCCGCTTGCTCATGGCCTGGAACTCGCTGAGGAGCTTGGCCGCCATCGACGGCGAGATCCGAGACTGACCCGACCACACGCTCCGGATCGCGTCGGCCACCTCCTCGCTGGGGATCTCCTTCAGCAGGTAGCCGGCAGCCCCGGCCTTGATGGCGTCGTAGAGGTCGGCCTCCTCGTCGCTGATCGTCAGCATGAGGATCTTGACGTGGGGAAGGAGCTCTTTGATGTGCTTGGTGGCCTCGATCCCGCCGCGCTTCGGCATGCGCACGTCCATGAGCACGACGTCCGGCATGAGCGCCTGGGCCTTCTCAACCGCCTCCTGCCCGTCGGCCCCTTCGCCGACCACGTCGATGTCGGGCTCCTGGGTCAGGACCATCTGCAGACCCTTTCGGAACAGCCCATGGTCATCAACGATCAGTACCCGGAGCGTTTCGCGCTCCAGGGGGGAGGCACCCTCCCCCTTCTTGGCCATGGGCCTCCTACTCCTCAGGGACCTCCGTACGGCGGTCGTCTGATTTTACCCGATTGGCACCATCGATCATCCGGGTTCTGCGCCGCTTGTGCTCCTCGGTGACCTGGCGTCCCAGCCTGCTCAACACGCGCTCGACGGCGGTGTCCACGTCGCTGCCGGCGGCGGAGGCCCGGAACGTGCGCCTGGCCGTCCGAGCCGAGGCCTCCACCCGATGCCCCCCGTTGACCCGGGGGGTGGGCTCCTTGATCACCTCGACCTCGATCCGCTGGATCCGCCCTTCGAGCCGTTCGAGCTTGGCCGCCTTCCGCTCGATCCGCTGCCTGGCCAGACCGGAGACCCGTCCACCCCGCGACTTCACCACCAGGTCCATGCGACGCTCCTTCTCTCGGAAGTCCCGTCGAGACAACTGGGGACCGGGCGAAGGATGCACCCGATCCCCCGGAGGACCCTCACCTGGCTGACCTGGTCTTTGCCCCCACACCCGCCTGCTGAGGGGGTCACCGTCCTCTCGGACGGCTTAGCACCTTCTCCCGGAAGACCGGGGCAGGACTTACATCTAAGCCGCACCATGCTCGGCGACCAACGGTCGCCTTACGTGGGTCGTTTCGCCCGCGGCTGGCATCGACTACCGGGAGGCAACCTCCCGGGCAACCACAGACCCAGGTAAGAACCCAGCTCGATTGTACTCACGGAAACAGCGCGCCGGTACCCCCCGCCCCAGGGAGCGCGCCGCCGTGAGCACCCGCACGGTCCGGGCCCCGGCCCGGCGGAGGACGTCCGCGCAGGCTGCCGCAGTGGCACCCGTCGTCATGACATCGTCGACGAGCAGGACCGAGGACGGGGAAGGACGGACCGCCCGGAACGCGTCACGCGGCGAAGCGCGGCGTTCTCGTCCCCCCTGCCCGGTCTGGGCCGGGGTGTCGCGGGTCCTGCGGAGCAGCCGCCTGCAGGGCAGGCCCAGCCGGCGGGCCGTCTCCCGAGCCAGCAGCTCGGCCTGGTCGAAGCCGCGCCGGGCTCGCCGGCGTCGCGAAAGCGGCACCCACGTGACGATGTCGGCGGGACCGGAGCCTACCTCGGCCATGGCCGCAGCCAGAGAGCGGGCCAGCCATCCCCAGCCCCGGAACTTCAGCGCCCGGATCGCGTCGGCGATGGGACCGTCGTACAGGAACGGCGATCGCGCCGCCGCCACGGCCCGGGGTGGACAGTCGGGGCAGGTCGCCACAGCGGTCTCGGTGGGCCGGCCGCACCGTGCACACCACGGCGGGATGAGAACGCCGACCCGCCCGGCGCATGCGCCGCACATCGGTCCGCCGTCTGCGTTGCATGCGGCGCATCGAGGGGCGAACAGCAGGTTCAGCATCCCGGCGCGATCGTACGTCGTGCCGCCGACACGTCAGCCGAGCGGAACCTCCAGCTCCCACGGGCCGCGCACCGTTTGGCCGACGTCCTGCACCTTCTCGATGCGAAGGAGGAGACGATGATGGGCCTTGAGGACGGGATAGACGACCGTCGTCCGGCTGCCGTCGCGGTTCGTTCCCTCGATGGTCGGCAGCGGCTTCCCGTCGGCCAGGACCTTGAGCTCCGGCTCAGCCTCGGCGGGCTGATGCTGCCAGCGCACCACG
This sequence comes from Actinomycetota bacterium, assembly GCA_035641375.1. Classification (GTDB taxonomy): domain Bacteria; phylum Actinomycetota; class UBA4738; order UBA4738; family CALAEC01; genus DASQUI01. The sequence goes on along the minus strand of DASQUI010000165.1, from coordinate 2,244 downwards.
GCGCGGTCGGCCTTGCATTCGACACGGTCGATGCTCGCCGTCCCCGGCACTTCGATCGGCTTGCCGACGTCGACGGTCCCTCGCCGCACCGTTCCCGACGGCCACGCCACCGAGAAGAGCTTGCCGGGAACGGCGCTCTTGACCGTGTCGAGGCCGTCGACCAGCACCTGGGCCACGATCCCGTACCAGCCCGGGCCGAGCTCGGCGAACGGCAGCTCGAACGGCAGGAACACCTCGCGGCGCGGAGCCAGGTCCACGGTGGCCTGGTCGACCGCGACCGGGGCGAGGGCCCGACCCGGGGCCCGGACCTCGACGACGTTCAGCGACGTGAGCACGGTCTGGTGGGGGTTGGCGTCGGCCCCCCGCACTACCACCGCGCCACGTACGGACGCCGGGAACCGATCGAAGACGACGTCGACGGTGACCGGGTCGTCGCTCAGGTTCCGTGCTCCCACGACCGCAGGTACTCCTCCTGCTCGGGGGTGAGCTCGTCGATCTCGATACCCATCGACTGCAGCTTGAGCCGGGCCACCTCGGCATCGATCTCCTCGGGCACGGGGTACACCCGGCGCTCCAGGGTAGCCGCGTTCTTGGCCACCCACTCCGCGGACAGAGCCTGGTTGGCGAACGACATGTCCATGACCGCGGCGGGATGTCCCTCTGCCGCGGCCAGGTTCACCAGGCGCCCCTCGCCCAGGAGGTACACGCGACGTCCGTCGGGGAGCCGGTACTCGTCGACGAGCCGGCGGATGCGCTTCGGCTCGCCGCCGAGCTCGCGCAGCGCCGTCTTGTCGATCTCCACGTCGAAGTGTCCCGCGTTCGCCAGCACGGCCCCGTCCTTCATCACCTCGATGTGCTCGCGTCGGACCACGCTGGTGTCGCCGGTGACCGTGACGAAGATGTCGCCGATGCGCGCCGCGTCCCGCAGGGGCAGCACGCGGAATCCCTCCATGGCCGCCTCCAGAGCGACGACCGGTGAGACCTCGGTCACGACGACCTGCGCGCCCATCCCCCGGGCCCGGGCGGCGACCCCCCGGCCGCACATCCCGTAACCGCACACCACGACGACGCGGCCGGCCAAGAGCAGGTTCGTGGACCGCATGATCGCGTCGATCGTCGATTGTCCGGTGCCGAAGCGGTTGTCGAACAGGTGCTTGGTGCGCGCGTCGTTGACCGAGACGATCGGATAGGCCAGAACGCCCTCGACGGCCATGGCCCGCAGCCGGATCACCCCGGTCGTGGTTTCCTCGGTCCCGCCGATGACCTCGGTGAGCTGCTCCTTCCGCGACTGATGCAGCGTGTTCACCAGGTCGGCGCCGTCGTCCATCGTCATGTGGGGGCGGAGGTCGAGCGTCTGGTTGATGTGGCGGTAGTAGCCGTCGTCGTCGATGCCGCGGATGGCGTGCACCGAGATGCCCGGCTCCTCGGCCAGCGCCGCCGCCGTCTCGTCCTGCGTCGACAGCGGGTTGGAGGCGCACAGCGCCACCTCGGCTCCGCCGCCGGCCAGCGCCTGCATGAGGTTGGCCGTCTCCGTGGTCACGTGGAGGCATCCGGCGATGCGAAGGCCGGCCAGGGGACGCTCCTTCTCGAACCGCTCCCGGATCAGCGCCAGCACCTTCATCTCGCGTCCTGCCCAGTCGATGCGTTCGCGGCCCTCCTGGGCCAGCCCCGCATCCTTGACGTCGCTCTCCATGTACGCTCCTTCGTCGCTCACAGGTCCGGCAGAAGCCGGGCCAGCACGCCTCCGAGCCGAGGGGCGAACCCCGCCGCCACCTCGGTCACCTCGGTGTGACTCACGGCGCCACCGACCGCGTTCGTCACGCAGTACAGGCCGAGGCATCGCATCCCCAGCGCCGTGGCCGCCATCACCTCCGGTACCACGGACATCCCCACCACCGTTGCCCCGCTCGAACGGAGGAAGGCCACCTCGGCGGGGGTCTCGTACGCCGGTCCCGGCATCGAAGCGTACACGCCGCGGGCCGCCGGCAACGTCTCCTCCTCGGCCGCGCGGAGCGCCGCCTCGACGAGGGTCGGGTCGTAGGCCCGGGACAGATCGACGAATGACGGCCGCCCCTCGTCGTCCCGCCATCCGCGCAGTGGGCTCGCGCCGAGGAAGTTGAGGTGATCGGTCCCCACGACCAGGGTGCCGGGACGGAGGTCGTCGTCCAGAGCCCCGACGGCGGCGGTGACGACGAGCGTGGCCGCCCCCAGCGCAGTGGCCAGGCGGGCCGGGAGCGTGACGAC
>DASQUI010000164.1:0-6779 GCA_035641375.1 Actinomycetota bacterium | reverse complement strand
TCCGTGGCCGTCTGCGACGCAGGCGGACGCCTCGTGGCCAGCGCCGGTGACGCCGCCTCGGTCACGTTCGCCCGTTCCAGCCTGAAGCCGCTCCAGGCCGCGGTCTCCTTGGATGTCGCTGGCGAGCACCCCTCGGCGGAGGAGATCGCGGTGATGTGCGCCTCGCACAACGCCGAGCAGGTGCACGTCGACGCCGTGCATCGGCTGTTGGGTGGGGCCGGGCTGGGGACGGAGGCGCTGCGGTGTCCGCCGGCGTGGCCGCTCGACGCCGGGCGCGCTCGCGAGGTGGCCGGGCCGGCACGGGACCTGCACATGTGCTCCGGGAAGCACGCCGGGATGCTGCTGGCCTGCGAGCGGGCGGCGCTCCCTGTGGAGACGTACCTCGAGCCGACCCATCCCCTGCAGGAGCGCGTCCTCGCCGCCGTGGAGACGGGCACGGGAGCCGCCCCCACCGCGATCGGCGTGGACGGGTGCGGCCTCCCTGTTCCGGCCCTGCCGCTGGCCGGGCTGGCCACCCTGTACGCCAGGCTCCTCGATCCCGGGCCGCTGGCCCCCCTGGGGCCTTCCGCGGCCGCAGCCACGGACGCCATGCGGGCACACCCGTATCTCGTGGCCGGGCGGGGACGCCTGTGCACGCCGGTGATGGAGGCCGTTCCCGGTGCCATCGTGAAGATCGGCGCGGAAGGGGTCGTCTGCGCCGGTCTGGCGGAGGGGCTCGGCGTGGCCGTGAAGGTCGCCGATGGGGCATCGCGAGCTCGCGGACCGGTCCTGGTCTCGGTCCTGCGACAGCTGAACGCCCTCGGCCCCGACGCCGAGGCGGCCCTGGCCGAGGTGGGCCGGCCGCCCGTCCAGGGCGGAGGGGTGTCCGTGGGCCACGTCGAGGCGCTCGTCGAGCTGTCCCGGGCCTGAGCTGCTTGCTCGAGTTGGACGGAGTGCTTGCAAGTGTTATACAGTCCTGAGCATGGTCAGGATCGTCAAGGTTACGGACGTGGGGCGGTTCATCCGCGAGCAGCGGGAGGGCGCCAAGCTGTCCCTTCGCAAGCTGGCCAAGGCGGCCGGCGTCTCCAATCCATACCTCTCGCAGATCGAGCGCGGCCTGCGCCGCCCCAGCGCGGACATCCTTCAGGCCATCGCCAAGGGGCTGCGGATCTCGGCGGAGACGCTCTACGTGCGGGCGGGGATGCTCGATGAGCGCGAGCAGGAAGACTTCGACCTCGAGAAGGGGATTCTGTCCGATCCCGGCATCACCGAGAAGCAGAAGCAGGCCCTGATCCAGGTCTACAACACGTTCCGGGACGAGACGGCCCGCCGTCGCGACCGGACGAGGAAGGTCCAATGACCCAAACGCCACAGGCTTGGCGGGGGGACGGAGACCAAGGACCCAAGCCCTCACCCGGCTCCCCCTTCGTCCTCCCGTCACCAATCGTCGGAAGGAGGTGGAACGGATGACGAAGCTCTTGGAGAGTGGCACGCGCTCCGTGTACGCGGTGCTCGGCGCGGGCGAGTTCCTAGTCGGCAAGGCCCGTGATCTCGGTCGCAAGAGCGGCGAGCTGGCCACGCGGCGTCGCAAGGAGGTCGTGAAGTGGTACGAGCAGATGGCGACTCGCGGTGAGAAGGTGGCCGGCAAGGTCCAGCGCTCCCAGCCGGCGAAGCGGGTTGCCGACAACGCGAAGCAGGCCCAGCGGCAGCTCAAGGGTGCGGTGACCAGCGTCCGCAAGGCACTGGGGACCGAGGACACGAAGCCTCGGACCGGCACCAAAAAGGCCAGCTGACGCGATCAGCATCGATCGAGGACCCGCCTCTCGGGGCGGGTCCTCGTCGTTCGTTTCCCGGCGGCGCGGGTAGCATGGCTCCCCGTGACCCCTCTCCGAGCGGCGATGATCAGCCTCCACACATCACCGCTCGACCAGCCGGGCACCGGTGACTCCGGAGGGATGAACGTGTACGTTCGCTCGCTGGCATCCCGGCTCGCAGGCCGCGGGGTCGAGGTCGATGTCTACACACGCTGCGCCGGCCGCGGCGTCGCCGAGACCCACGTTCCCGCACCCGGCGTCCGGGTCATCCAGATCCCTGCCGGGCCATGTGCCGCCGTCGAGAAGGAGCGGCTCGGCGGCCTCGTCCCCGAGTTCGTGCGGTCGGTGACGGCCCGGGTCGCCGAGGAGGGCGGGGGCTACGACCTCGTCCACGCGCACTACTGGCTGTCCGCACGGGCTGCCCTCGACCTGTCGGCCCTGTGGAACGTGCCGCTCATCGCCTCGTTCCACACCCTGGCCCTGGTGAAGGAGCGAGCCCCGGGGATGCCGGTCGAGCCGGCCGAGCGTGTCGCCGGGGAGCGCGACGTCGTGGCAGGCGCCGAACGCCTCCTCGCTCCCACCCCGGCCGAGGTCGGCCACCTCATCGACCTGTACTGCGCGGACCCGGAACGGATCCGCCTGATCCCCCCGGGAGTCGATCCTCGGCGGTTCTCGCCTGGCGATCGGACGGCGGCTCGGCGCCGCCTGGGGCTCGACGAGGAAGCGGTCGTCCTGTTCGTCGGCCGGCTCCAGCCCGCCAAGGGGCCGGACCTGGCGGTGAGGTCGCTGGGCCGCCTCGCGTCACCGAGGGCCCGCTTGCTCATCGCGGGGGGTGGAGACGACGCCGTGGAGGATCTGCGCCAGCTCGCCGCCGCCGAAGGTGTGGCCGACAGGGTCCGCTTCCTCGGGCCGGTCCCGCATGCGGACATGGCCGGCGTGTACGCCGCCGCCGACGTCGTGCTCGTCCCGTCGCGGTCGGAGTCGTTCGGGCTGGCCGCTCTGGAGGCCCAGGCGTGCGGCATCCCTGTGGTGGCGGCGGCCACGGGAGGGTTGCGGTTCGTCGTGGACCATCGCAGGAGCGGCCTGCTCGTCGGCGATCGAAGCCCGGCGGGCTTCGCGGCGGCCCTGGCCGAGGTGCTCGGGGATCCGGCCCTGGCCGATCGCCTGTCTCGGGGCGGCCTGGCTCACGCGGGCCGGGCGTCCTGGGACACGACCGCCGACCGCCTCCGCTCCGTCTACGACGAGGTGACCGAGGCGCTGGCCGAGGACGTCGCCCTCCCCGCGGGGTAAGGTCTGCCCCGTGGACGATCCCGCCGAGCTCATCAAGGGCTACCTGGGCAAGGCCCAGGAGCGCGGCGATCTCACCCTCTTGGGTGCGGCCGACGACACGTGGGACGTCCTCCTCGAGTCGACGTGGAAGGAGAGCGTGGCCGCCTCGCTCCGGCTGGGCGACTGGAACCTCCACGCCGAGGCGTTCTTCATGCGCGCCCCCGAGGACAACGTGGGGGCGACCTACCGGCTGCTGCTTCAGCGCAACGTCCGCAGCGGCCCGTGGCGCTTCTGCGCCAACGAGGCCGGCGACGTGATGCTCGTGGCGCTCGTTCCCCGGGCGGCGATCTCGGAAGATGAGCTCGATCGCCTCCTCGGCGCCCTGGTCACGCTGACCGACGAGACCTACGTGCCGTACATGAAGCTCGGCTATCAGAGCGGCCTCGAGGAGCAGGTCCGGAGGGGCGGTCCCGGCGTCGATCAGCTCCCGCCGTGGGCCAGGGAGCGCGAGAAGCCGCCGGAGTGACAACAAAAACTCGGCGGAGTGACAAACATTCTTTTCTCCGCCCTGACCTGCGACGACGCCTCGCCATCAGGAGTTTTGTCTGCTTGACCGTCCGTCGCGTCCAGCGTAGATTCGCGTCGCTCCGAGCGGCTGGAGCGGTGGGCCAGAGCCCCGAACGGGGCCCCCTGGGAAAGCCGTAAGGTCGACGAGGCGCACTTGGTCGTACGGTCGGGAAGGCCAACTGGCTGTGCGGGCGGGGAGGCTTGGAAGGCCCCAAAGCCCAACGAAAGGGGCTACCGAGCGGGAGCCGGCCGAGCCGCGAACAGTTGCTCGGAGCAACTGGCCCGAGGGGTCGAAGGTAGTCGCAGTAACTGGTGGGGTTCGCCTCACCAGATACGACGACAAGCCGGAGGTCCCTCGGGCCTTTTTCTTTTGCCCGGCGGTGGGCAGCGGGGCGGTATGCTCCGCGTGAAGTGACTGGCCGCGCACTGATCGTCATCGATACGCAGGAGGGGTTCACGCGCCTGGGGAACCTCGCCAGCGAGACGTGCACGGCAGCCATCCCCGGCATCGTCAAGGCCGTGGAGCGAGAACGGGCGAACGGCACGCCGATCCTGTTCACCAAGGACTCCCACCGCGAGGGCGATCCGGAGTTCGAGATGTTCCCACCCCATTGCATCGTCGGGACCGAGGAGCACGAACTGGTCGAGGAGCTCCGGCCGTTCGAGGCCGAGGCGGCCGCCGTCATCCCGAAGACTCGGTATTCGGCCTTCCACGGGACCGACCTCGACGGCGTGCTGCGAGGGTTGGCCCCCGACGAGGTCCACATGGTCGGACTGTGCACGGACATCTGCGTCCTCCACACGACCTCCGGCCTGCGCGATCGCGACTATCGCGTCGTCGTCCATCGCGACGGCGTGGAGACGTTCGATGCCCCCGGCCATGATCACGACGAGGTGAACACGTGGGCGCTCTCCCATATGGAGGGCATCCTTGGAGCGAAGGTGGTCTGAGGTGACCGGGCGGCGCGTGGCCTTCCTCGGCGTGGGCCGCATGGGCGAGGCGCTGGTGGGCGGCCTCATCCGGGCCAAGGGGCGCTCCGCCGACGAGGTCATGGTCACGGCCCGCCGCGAGGAGCGCGCCGCCGAGCTGGGGGAGCGCTACGGCGTGACGACCTCACTCTCCAACGAGGAGGCGTGCCGGTGGGCCACCACCCTCGTGCTGACCGTGAAGCCGCAGGACATGCAGACCTTGCTGGAGCAGCTCCAGGTGACGCAGAAGCACCTCGTGATCAGCTTCGCTGCCGGGATCCGCACCTCCATGATCGAGGCGGGCGTCCCCGACGGCGTGCCCGTCGTGCGGGTGATGTCGAACGTCCCCGTGCTCGTCGACGAGGCGCTGTCGGCGATCAGTCCGGGGGCGCACGCGGAGGACAAGCACCTGGCCGTGGCCGAGGAGATCCTTGGCTACGTGGGCCGGGTCATCCGGCTGCCCGAGAAGCACCAGGACGCCGTGACGGCCACCTCGGGGAGCGGCCCCGCGTATTTCGCCCTCCTGGCCGAGTCGATGATCGATGCGTGCATCCTGCTGGGGCTGTCGCGGGACGTGGCCACGGAGCTCATCGTCCAGACGATGCTGGGGACGGCGAAGATGCTTCGTGACACGGGGATGCACCCGGTGGAGATCCGCGAGATGGTGACCTCGCCGGGTGGCACGACGATCGCGGCCATCCGGGAGCTGGAGCAGGCGGGGGTCCGCGCGGCGTTCCTCAACGCGATCGATGCGGCGCGGCAGCGCAGCACCGAGCTGGCCAAGGGTGAGAATGCCGAGGAGCTCTAGGAGCGGAGGAGAGAATGGGACGAGGGAGTCGACCGAAGGTTCGATGGGCGAACGATCGGAGGCGGAAGAGGAAAGCCGCCGAGAAGCGGCAGGAGACGGAGCGCGCCGCGGAGCGCAAGAAGACCAAGAAGAAGTGAGGAGGGAGCGATGTTCCCACTGTCCAAGGGGCGGGTGACCAAGCAGGCCCACGTCGGCCTGCCAGAGGGTACCTACGAGGAGGAGCACGGGCGCGAGGCGTTCGAGGGGAGGGCCTCGCACCTGTACCGAACCCATCCGCCGACGGCGTGGGTGCGCGTGGACGGTCCGGTCGTGCCTCGTGCGTATGATCTGAACGGGCTGAAGCCCGATGATCAGCAGGACGCCTCGGCCGACTGGTTGCGGATCCTGTGGAACGAGGACCTGGCCATCTACGTGTCCCGGCTGGCCGATGCGAAGCCGTGGTTCCTTCGCGACGCCGACGGCGACCTCTGCTACTTCGTCCATCGCGGTGAGGGAACGCTGGATACGGACTACGGCCCGCTGACGTTCCGGTCCGGCGACTACCTGATCGTCCCTAAGGGCACCACGCACCGGCTCCTGCCCTCCACCGACGATAACTTCTTCTACGTGATCGAGGGTCGCGGCGAGTACCACCTGCCCGAGAAGGGCATCCTCGGCAAGCATGCGCTGTTCGACCCCGGCGTGCTGGAGACGCCGGAGCCCCAGGCGCACGACGAGGAGGGCGAGTTCGAGGTGCGCGTAAAGCGCGACCACGGCTACACGAAGCTGGTCTATCCGTTCCATCCGCTCGACGTGGTGGGCTGGCAGGGCGACCTGTGCCCCATCCGGATGAACGTTGCCGACTTCCGTCCGGTGGTGTCGCCGCGCTACCACGTGCCGCCGAGCGTCCACATCACATGGGACAGCGAGGGGTTCGAGATCGGCACGTTCGCCCCGCGTCCCACCGAGACCGGAGATCCGACCGCGCTCCGCGTGCCGTTCTTCCACTCCAACATCGACAAGGACGAGGTGCTCTTCTACCACCAGGGGCAGTTCTTCTCGCGAGCCGGCATCGGTGAGGCCTACATCACCCACCATCCGCAGGGGTTGCACCACGGCCCCCAGGCCGCGGCGATGGAGGCCGGGAAGACCAAGGAGTTTGCCGACGAGTACGCGATCATGGTCGAGTGCGACAAGCCCCTCGAGCGCGACGACTCGATGACGACCGTCGAGATCGAAGGGTACGCCACGTCGTGGGCCAAGGGCCTCGGCCTGCTCGACTAAGGTGTGCGGCTGCATGGTAAGAACGTGACGTGAGGACGCAGCGGCTCGGCGCTCACGGTCCCGAGATCTCCGTGGTCGGCTACGGGGGGTGGGAGGCCGGCGGTGACGTC
>DASQUI010000163.1:0-10657 GCA_035641375.1 Actinomycetota bacterium | reverse complement strand
CCGCCGCATCATCCCGCTGGCCGACGGGCAGATGGTCGAGGTTCGAGCCGATGCCGTACGCATCACCGACCTGGCCGGGAACGAGGTCGCCGCCGAGCCGATCGACGTCGACTGGGACCTCCGCCGGGCCGAGAAGGAGGGGTTCGACGACTTCATGCTCAAGGAGATCCTCGAGCAGCCCAGGGCGATCCGGGACACGATCCGGGGCCGCACCCGCCAGGGGCGTCTCGTGCTCGACGAGCTCCGCATGAGCGATGAGGACGTGCGTTCCGTCGACAAGATCTTCGTGGTGGCGTGCGGCACGGCGTTCCATGCGGGGCTGGTCGCCAAGTACGCCATCGAGCACTGGGCCCGGTTGCCCGTCGAGATCGAGATCGCCAGCGAGTTCCGGTATCGCGATCCCGTCCTCGACCGGAACACGCTGACGCTCGCCGTGTCGCAATCGGGGGAGACGATCGACACGCTGGAGGCGCTGCGCCACGCCAAGCGGCAGCAGTCGTGGGTCCTGGCCATCACGAACACCGTCGGGTCCTCGGTGTCGCGCGAGGCCGACGCCGTCCTGTACACGCACGCCGGCCCCGAGATCGGGGTGGCGGCGACGAAGACGTTCGCCACGCAGATGGTGGCGCTGCACCTCGTGGCGCTGTACCTCGCCCAGGTCCGGGGGATGATGTACCCGGCCGAGATCGCCGACGTCCTCGAGCAGATGCGCGAGCTTCCGGACCAGGTGGCCAGGGGGATCGGCCTCGACGAGCAGGTGCGCGATCTTGCTGAACGCTTCCACGACGCTCGCGACGTCCTGTTCATCGGCCGGCACACCGCGTACCCCGCCGCCCTGGAGGGCGCGTTGAAGCTGAAGGAGATCTCATACATCCACGCCGAGGGGTATCCGGCCGGGGAGCTGAAGCACGGTCCCATCGCGCTGATCGAGGAGGGCGTCCCCGTCGTCGCCGTGGCTACCGAGTGCCACGTGTATCCGAAGATGCTGTCCAACATCCAGGAGGTGAAGGCCCGCGGCGCCGAGGTGATCGCCGTGGCCACCGAGGGCGACACGCAGATCGCGCGCTACGCCGACCACGTGCTGTACGTGCCGCGCACGCACGAGCTGATGTCGCCGGTGGCGGTGACGGTGCCGCTGCAGCTTTTCGCGTACCACATCGCCAAGCTTCGGGGCTGCGACGTCGACCAGCCCCGCAACCTCGCCAAGTCGGTCACCGTGGAGTAGGAGCCGGCGTGGACGTCGTCGGCATCGGCATGGACCTCGTGGACATCGATCGGGTGCGACGGATGCTGGATCGGCACCCTCGGTTCCGGGAACGCGTCTTCACCCCGGCGGAGGTGGCGTACTGCGAGTCGAAGGCCGACCCGCCGGAGCGCTACGCGGCTCGCTGGGCGGCTCGGGAGGCCACCATCAAGGCGCTCGGCGGGGTGCGGGGGCTCCGGTACCACGACATCAGCGTGGGCCGGGCTCCCTCGGGGGCACCACGCATCCTGCTGGAGGGGAGCGCAAAGCTGCGTGCCGAGGGACGCGGCGTCGCCGACGTCCTGGTGTCGTTCTCGCACGAGCGAGGGATGGCCGGAGCGTTCTGTGTCGCCGTGGGGGAGGCGCCGTGAGACCGGTGCTGACCGCCGCCGAGACCCAGGCCCTCGACCGAGCGACGGAGGAGCGTGGCGTCTCCATCGAGCTGCTCATGGAGCGGGCCGGGCTGGCCGTGGCTCGGGCCGCCGTGGGCGTGGCCGGAGGAGCGTACGGCCGCCGGGCCGTGGTCGTGGCCGGGAAGGGCAACAACGGCGGCGACGGTCTCGTCGCCGCCCGTTACCTCAGTCGGTGGGGGATGGGCGTGGTCGTCCTGCTCCTGGCCCCACCCGACGAGTTCCGGGAGCCGGCCGCCGCCAACCTGGGCCGTCTGGACGGCATCCGGACCGTCCCGTTCGATCCGGGCACTCTCGGCCGGGAGCTCGGGCGGGCCGACGTGGCCGTCGACGCCTTGTTCGGCTCGGGCTTCCGCGGCGTCGCCGAGGGGGCACACGCCGCCGCCATCGAGCTGCTCAACGCGGGCGGCGCTCCGGTGGTCGCAGTGGACGTCCCGTCCGGCGTCGAAGGAGACACCGCGTTGGTGCGCGGCCCCGCCGTGCTGGCCGCGGCAACGGTGACCTTCGGGGCGGCCAAGGTGGGGAACGTGCTGTTCCCCGGGGCCGCCCACGCCGGCGAGGTCATCGTGGCCGATATCGGCTTCCCCCCCGACCTGCTCGTCGCCGACGTGCACCTCGTGGAGGATACCGACATCCGGGAACTGCTCCCCGTTCGGAGCCCGGAGGGTCACAAGCGACGGTCCGGGGTGGTGCTGGTGGTGGCCGGCTCCCGACACATGACCGGCGCCCCATCGCTGGTGGCCCGCGGTGCCTATCGTGCCGGCGCCGGGCTGGTGCGCATCGCCGTGCCGGCGGGGATCCTTCCGATCGTGCAGTCCCTGCTCGCCGAGACGACGTTCCGCTCCCTCGCCGAGGGAACGGAGGGAAGCATCGCCGAGGACGCCCTCGACGAGCGCGACCTCGCCTCCTTCGACGCCGTGGCCATCGGTCCGGGGCTCTCCACCGACGGCGGGACGCCGGCGTTCGTTCGCCGGCTGGTGCGCACCGCACCCGTTCCCGTAGTCGTCGACGCCGACGCCATCAACGCGTTCGCCGGCCGCCCCGGCGAGGTCGCCGAGACGGCATCGGAGATCGTGCTGACGCCGCACACCGGTGAGTTCGCCCGGCTGTTCGGGATGTCGCCCGGGGAGGTGCCGGAGGATCGGATCGGGCTGGCCCGCAAGGCCGCCGCGGAGACCCGATCGGTCGTGCTGCTGAAGGGGGCGCGCACGATCGTGGCCACGCCGGGTGGGGAGGTTCGGGTCAACCCGACCGGATCCCCGGCGCTTTCGACGGGGGGAACCGGCGATGTGCTGACCGGGGCCATCGCCGCGTTCATCGGGCGTGGGCTGGCCGCCGCCGATGCCGCCACGGTGGCCGCATACGTGCACGGCCTGGCCGGGGAGCTGCTCGAGGATGGCGCTGTGGCCGGCGACGTGGCCGAGGCGCTTCCCGAGGCCGTGCGAAGGGTTCGCGGGTGACGTACCGCCCCACCGTCGCCGTCGTCGATCTCGATGCCGTTGGCCACAACGTCCGCCGGCTGAAGCCGCCCGATGCCGACCTCCTGGCCGTGGTCAAGGCCGACGGCTACGGGCACGGCGCCGTGCCGGTGGCCCGGGCCGCGCTGGACGCCGGGGCGACGTGGCTCGGCGTGGCCCTCGTCGAGGAGGGCATCGCGCTGCGGGAGGCCGGCGTCGGTGCCCCCGTCCTGGTCCTCAGCGAGTTCCCCCGCGGTGCCGAGGGCGACGCCCTGGCCGCCGGCCTGACCCCGACCCTGTACACGGAGGACGGCCTCGACGCGCTGGCCGCGGCAGCCCACGGGCGGCGGATCGGCGCGCACGTCAAGCTCGACACCGGCATGCACCGCGTGGGTCTGGATCCGGTCAAGGCGGAGCCGTTCGTGCGCACCGCGGAGGAGCGAGGGCTCACCCTGGACGGACTGTGGACCCACTTCGCCGCCGCCGACGAGCCGGGGAACCCCTCGGCGGCGAGGCAGCTGCGCCGCTATCTCGACGCCGTGGAGGGGCTCGCCCGGGCCGGGTTCCGGCCCCGGCTTCGCCACGCTGCCAACTCCGCGGCCACGCTGACCATGCCGGAGAGCCATCTGGACCTGGTGCGCACCGGCATCGCCGTGTACGGCCTGGCCCCCTCGGCTGCGCTGGGGCGGTTCGACCTTCGCCCGGCCATGTCGCTTCGCTCGCGGGTCGGCATGGTCAAGCGGGTGCCCGCCGGCGAGGCAGTTTCCTACGGGCTGCGCTATCGGCTGGAGCGGGAATCCACCATCGCCACCGTGCCCGTGGGATACGCGGACGGGTACTCGCGGCTGCTCTCCGGACGGGCCCAGGTGCTGCTCCGCGGGCGCCGGTATCCGGTGGCCGGGACCATCACGATGGATCAGCTCATGGTCGATTGCGGCGACGACCCGGTCGAGGCCGGCGACGAGATCGTGCTGTTCGGCGCTCAGGGAAACGATGAGATCACCGCCGACGAGGTGGCGGGATGGTACGGGACGATCGGGTACGAGGTGGTGTGCGCGGTCGGGGACCGCGTACCGCGGGAGCACGGGCCGTGAGCGAGCGAGGTCGTCGCGGGAGGCGCCTGGGCGCCGGTCTCGGCGTGGCCGCCGGCGTGGCGGCCACCGCGATCGTCGCGGAGCGACTGGCCGTCCGCCGGCTGCGCCGGCACCACGATCCGGAATCGGGGGAGGACCTCGGAGAGCTTCCCCCCGACAACCTGGGACCGGTGCGTTCCGCCGACGGGACCGAGATCGCCGTCCGTGCCGCCGGCCCCGAGGACGCGCCCATCGTGGTGTTCTCGCACGGCTTCAGCCTCGACATGACGACGTGGTACTACCAGTGGCGCCGCTTCTCCGGCCGGTACCGCTGCGTGCTGTTCGATCATCGTTCCCACGGCCGTTCCGGGAAGCCGGCCACCGACGACTACTCGGTGCGGGCCATGGGACAGGATCTGCTGGCCGTCGTCGACCACGTCGCCGCGGAGCGGCCGGTCGTTCTCGTCGGGCACAGCATGGGGGGCATGGCCATCATTGCCCTGGCCGAGGCTCATCCGGAGATGTTCGGGAGCCGCATCCGCGGGGTGGTTCTGGCCGACACCGCGGCATCGGACATCGCCCGGGAGTTCCTCGGTTCCGTGGGGGCACGGCTGGAGCGAGCGCTGCGCCCCGTGACGACGGCCCTCACCCGTGACCTCGGACGGGTCGAGCGCTTCCGTGGACGGTTGACCAAGGTCACGGACCTGTCGTTCCTCATCGCCCGGGCCACGCAGTTCGGCCCGGGCGCCTCGTCGACCCAGGTGGACTACCTGGCCCGGCTGTCGGCGGCGGCCCCCGTGGAGGTATGGGTCCATACGGCCGCGGACATCCGGGAGATGGACCTGCGGGCGGCGCTGGAGAGCATCACGGTTCCCTCGCTGGTCGTCGTGGGGGATCGGGACATGGTCACGCCCAAGACGAGCGCGCTAGGGTTGCGCGACGCGCTGCCCGAGGCGCGGGCCGTGGTCATCACCCGAGCCGGGCACGTGTCGATGATGGAGCAGCACGACGTGTTCAACGAGGTCCTGACCGAGTATCTCGACGACATCGCCGAGCCGAAGAAGCGACGGCGCCGCGCGCTGGCCCGCCGGTGATCACCCGCGTCGACGGCATCCGCGTCGGGCACTGGACGGATGGCGTGGGGAAGACGGGATGCACCGTCGTCCTGTGCCCGCCGGGCACGGTGGGCTCGGGCGAGGTACGTGGCGGGGCACCCGGCACCCGCGAGACGGACCTGCTGCGTCCGGGGATGCTGGTCCACCACGTTGACGCCGTCCTGTTGAGCGGGGGGAGCGCGTTCGGCCTGGCCGCTGCGGACGGCGTAATCCGGTGGCTGGAGGAGCGCGGGGAGGGGTTCGACGCCCGGGTGGCCCGGGTCCCCATCGTTCCCGCGGCCGTGCTCTTCGACCTCGGGGTCGGCGACGTGTCCGCCCGCCCAGGACCGGACCAGGGATATGCCGCATGCCGTGCGGCCACGACGGACGTGGAAGAAGGGCGGGTCGGCGCGGGAACGGGTGCGACGGTGGCCAAGCTGCACGGCCCCGAGCGTGCCGTGCCCGGCGGCATCGGCACGGCGTCGCGCACGGAGGACGGAATCACGGTCGGGGCTCTGGCCGCCGTGAACGCGTTCGGGGAGATCGTGGCCGAGGACGGAACCGTGCTGGCCGGGGCCGCTCCGGGGGAGAACGACGAGATCGTGCCGCCGTTCTCGGGTGAGGAACCCGACGAACCCCACCAGCCGACCCTCGGACCGATGAACACCACGCTGGCCGTGGTCGCCACCGACGCCGCACTGACCCGAGAGCGAGCGCACCTCCTGGCCATCGCCTCCCACGACGCCCTTGCCAGCGCCATCAGGCCGTCCCATACAATGTGGGACGGAGACACCGTCTTCACCCTGGCCACCGGCGCGATCGAGGCCCCGCAGCCCGTCCTCGAGCGGATGGCCGAGGAAGCGCTGACCGAGGCCATCCGGAGGGCCGTGACCGCCAAGGAGTGGGCGCCGTGAAGCTCGACGAGATCGCCATCGAAGCGTCCTCGTGCACCCGCTGCCGGCTCTCTGCGGGGCGCACGCAGGTGGTGTTCGGGGACGGCGATCCCCACGCCGACCTCATGTTCATCGGCGAGGGTCCCGGCTATCACGAGGACGTCCAGGGGCTCCCCTTCGTCGGCGCCGCCGGGCAGCTCCTCAATCGGCTGCTGTCCGAGATCGGGCTGCGCCGCGAGGACGTGTACATCGCGAATGTGGTCAAGTGCCGGCCTCCCGGGAACCGCGACCCGCTGCCCGACGAGATCGAGTCGTGCACGCCGTATCTCATGGCCCAGATCGAGCTGATCGATCCGCGGGTCATCGTCACGCTCGGGAACTTCGCCACGCGATTCATCCTCGACCGCCCCGTGGCCATCTCCCGGGTCCGCGGCCAGAAGCAGGTTTGGAACGGCCGCATCGTCATCCCCACGTTCCACCCGGCGGCGGCGCTCCGCGGCGGCGGCGACCGCAGCCCCACCATGAACGGCCTCCGTGAGGACTTCCGGCTCATCAAGGCGACGCTCGACGAGGCACCGGCGGCGCGGCCGGTCGAGGAGCAGCTCGGGCTGTTCTGATGGGCGGGCGTCTGGAGCTGATCACCTCGAGCGCTGAGGAGACCCGGAAGCTCGGCGTCGCGCTGGCCGAGCTGCTGGTGCCGGGCGACGTGATCAGCCTGACCGGCGATCTCGGCGCGGGCAAGACGTGCCTCGTCCAGGGAGCAGCCCGGGCCCTGGGCGTCGAGGAGCAGGTGGCCTCGCCGACGTTCGTTCTCGTCCGCGAGTACCGCGGCGACGTGCCCATCCATCACCTCGACGTGTACCGGCTGGAGCGGCTGCAGGAGGTGCTGGATCTCGGCTTCGAGGATCTCCTCGATCCCAGCGGCGTGATGTTCATAGAGTGGGGCGACGCCATCGGATCGCTCCTCCCCGATTCCTACGTCGAGATCTCCATCACGGCGCCGCCCGGCGACGGCGACGCGCGGCGGCTGGTGCTGCGCGGCCATGGCCGGACGTGGGCCGCTCGGTGGGAACGGCTCTCCCGCGAGCTGGCCCCGTGGGAGGCGGCCTGATGCTGGTCCTGGCCATCGAGACGTCGACGCCGCAGACGAGCGTCGCCCTGGGCACGGAGCAGACCGTCATGGCCTCGGCGACCGTGTCGTGGGCCCGGGGGCATCAGGAGGTCGTGGTTCCGGCCGTCCAGCGCCTCCTGGAGTGGTCGGAGGTCTCCCTCGACCAGGTCGCCGGCGTCGCCGTCGGGCTCGGGCCGGGGCTGTTCACCGGGTTGCGGGTGGGGGTGGCCACCGCGCGGGGGCTGGCCCAGGTGCTGGGGTTGCCGCTGGTGGGCATCGGCTCGCTCGACGTGCTGGCGTTCGGGACCCGTCACTCCCGGTGGCGCATCGGTGCGGTCATCGATGGGAAGCGCGGCGAGGTCTTCTACGCGTTCTACCGCCCCGTCCCCGGCGGGGTGGCTCGGGAGACGCCCTTCGCCGTGGGCCCGCCGGAACGCCTGGCCGCCGAGCTGGCCGCGTCCCGCGAGGAGACGCTCCTCGTCGGCAACGGGGCCCTGCTGTACCGCCGGGCGCTGGACGAGTCCGGTTCGCCCATCGAGTTCGCCTCCAGCAGCGACGCCTTCCCCTCCGCGGTCTCGCTCCTCGAGCTCGCCGTGCCGCGGTTCCAGCGGGAGGAGACGTCCCAGCCGGAGGACGTGGTACCCCTCTACGTGAGGAAGTCGGATGCGGAGATCAACTGGACTCGAAGAGCGCGGATCGCCTGACATCGAGATCGTGCCGATGCGCCGCCGCCACATCCGCGGCGTCATGGCCATCGAGCGTCAGGTCTACCCGCGGCCGTGGAGCCCCAACCTGTTCCTGTCGGAGATCCACGCCGGCCCGACCCGGGCCTACATCGTCGCTCTGGCCGGGGCGGCCGTGATCGGGTACGGCGGTCTGATGTGCTACGGCGAGGAGGCCCACGTCACCACGATCGCCGTCGAGCCGGATCAGCAGCGGCTCAAGATCGGCACCCGTCTGCTGTTCGAGCTGATCGAGGCGGCTCGGCGGATGGGCGCCCACGCGGTGTCCCTGGAGGTGCGGGTGACGAACTGGGGGGCCCAGCGGATGTACGGGAAGTTCGGGTTCCGCCCCGTCGGCGTCCGCAAGAACTACTACCAGGAGACCGGGGAGGACGCCCTGGTGATGTGGACCGATGACATCCGAAGGCCCGAATACACTCGGTTGCTCCAGGCCATCATCGCCCAGGTCCCCGAGGGGGTCCGGCCGTGAGGGGACAAGATTGAGGGTCCTCGGCATCGAGACGTCCTGTGACGAGACCGCGGTGGCCGTGGTCGAGGACGGGCTGAAGATCATGTCGAACGTCCTGTCGAGCCAGCACGAGATCCACGGTCGATTCGGGGGCGTGGTCCCCGAGCTCGCCTCCCGGGCCCACGTCGAGCGGCTGAACCCGCTCATGGCCATGGCCCTCCGCGAGGCCGGCATGGGGTGGAGGGACGTCGATGCCGTCGCGGTGACGCGCGGTCCCGGCCTGGTCGGCTCGTTGCTGGTCGGGCTGGCCTCGGCCAAGGTGACCGCGCTGGCCCTCGACATCCCGTTGGTCGGCGTCAACCACCTCGAGGGACACGTCTACGCGAACTTCCTGGAGCACGGGCCGCCGGACCCGCCGTACCTCGCGCTCATCGTCTCGGGGGGTCACACGCTCCTCGTGCACATGCCCGAGGCCCATCGGTACGACGTTCTCGGCCAGACCCTGGACGACGCCGCCGGCGAGGCGTTCGACAAGATCGCCCGCTTCCTGGGGCTCGGCTTCCCCGGCGGCCCCGAGCTGGACCGGCTGGCCCGGGAGGGGAACCCGGAGGCGGTGCGCTTCCCCCGGGCCATGGCCGAGTCGGGCGACTACGACTTCTCGCTGTCGGGGCTGAAGACGGCGGTGATCCGGCACGTGCGGGCCGAGGAGGAGGCCGGCCGCCGGGTATCGGTTCCGGACCTGGCCGCCTCGTTCCAGGAGGCCGTCGTCGACGTCCAGGTGCAGAAGACCATCGATGCCGCTCAGGCCGTGGGGGTGCGCACGGTGCTCCTCGGTGGGGGAGTGGTGGCCAACACGCGGCTGCGCGAGCGGATGGCTCAGGAAGCGGAGGGGAACGACCTGCAGCTCCACTTCCCCTCGCTGGAGCTGTGCACCGACAACGCCGCCATGATCGCCTCGGCCGGGTTCTTCCGCCTCGAACGGGGCGAGCGCGACGGCTACGACATGGGTGCCGATCCGGGGCTGCCGCTGCAGTGAGCGCCGAAGGGGTGGTCCTCGTGACCGGCGCTGCCGGGTTCATCGGCTCGCACCTGTGCGATCGCCTGCTGGCCGAGGGTCGCCGGGTCATCGCCGTGGACGACCTCTCCAGCGGGCGGATCGCCAACCTCGCCGAGGCGCGGAGCTACGGGAAGCTGTTCACGTTCGAGAACCTCGACGTGCGCTCCGAGGTGCTCCCGGCGCTCTTCGACCGTCACCGCCCCCAGCTGGTCTACCATCTGGCCGCCCAGTCCGGGGTCCGTCCGTCGCTGGAGGACCCGCTCCACGACGCCCGGGTCAACGTGCTGGGAGCCATCAACGTCCTCGAGGCCGCGGCTCGCCACGACACCGAGAAGGTCGTGTACGCCGCGTCGGGAGGCACGATCTACGGGGAGCCCCGGCGGCTCCCCGTCAAGGAGACCGCGGCCTCATCGGGGAGACCGCTGACGCCGTACGGGGTGTCGAAGAAGGTGGCGGTGGACTACCTCCACTACTACCAGCGGTTCGCGGGCCTCGACTTCACGGCGCTGGCCCTCGGCAACGTGTACGGGCCGCGGCAGGGTCCCGCCGCCGAGGCCGGCGTGGTGGCCATCTTCGCCGCGGCGATGATGGCCGGAGAGGCGCCCACGATCTTCGGGGACGGGAACCAGACCCGGGACTACATCTTCGTCGACGACGTCGTCCACGCGTTCGCCCTGGCCGCAGAGCGCGGCTCCGGCCGGCTCATCAACATCGCGACGGGGTTGGAGACGTCGGTGAACCACCTGTACCGGATGCTGGCCGAGATCATCGGGTTCGCCGGCCAGCCGGAGACGGGGCCGCTTCCTCCGGGAGAGCCCCGGAGGACCGCGCTCGACCATGCCCTGGCCGAGAAGGAGCTCGGGTGGAAGCCGTGGACCCACCTCGAGGACGGCGTGGCCGAGACCGTCGCGTACCTGAAAGGAGGCTGAGGCGGGGCGCTGGCCCCGCCCCCTCCGGATCGTCCGCCCCTACGAGCCCGGGGGGACGCTCTCCTGGAAGCCGCCGGTCAGCACCCGTGTCGGGGTGAAACCGGGCCCATCAAGCACGTTGAGGAGTGCGAAGCTGAAGTCCGAGGAGCTGGGGTTCCCGGTCAGACCTTTCAGCCAGACGTCGATGACGACGCCGATG